>JASLRF010000557.1 GCA_030744095.1 Pirellulaceae bacterium
GACAAAGGCGTCCGCGTCGCCAAGAAGGCGTTTCAGACCATTACCAATCGACTTGAGCGAGACACCACGATCTCCAAATACGCCGTCCGCATTCAGCCGCAGAAAACCTGACGGTACATTTATTGCTGGGAGTTGCCTTAGAGCCGACAATGGAAATCTGGACTCAGCGAGAAGCTAATGATGCCCGAAATCAACAACTGGATGCAAGACATCACGTATGACGTGTCGGTGTGCGACGCCGCCAGACGATCTTTGCGGGCCAAGTTGTCTATGGTTGAACATTACCTTCCATTGGCTGCCAAACATGCCACTGAAGACATCGAGCATGTCCATAAATTACGAGTCGCTACGCGTCGAACGATTGCCGCGTTAACTCTCTTTGCGGACGTGTTGCCAGTCAAACAGACAAGGTGGTTGCGAAAGCACTTGAAGAGACTGCGTCGTGCAACCGGCAAGGCTCGTGATCTGGACGTCGTCGCCAGCAAGCAGGCAGGACAACGATTCAAGCGAAGTCGGAAGTTCGCTAAACGCATCCATCGCGAACGTAAACTCGCGCAACGACCGATCAACAAGTTCTACCGGCGACTGATTCCGAATGACTCGCTTGCTCGGCATGTCGACGACTTTCTCGATCAGATTGGCAAAGATCCGGCAGGCTCAGAACATGCTTGCTTTGGTGATTGGGCGAGATCGCGTCTCGAATGCGTTGTGAAAAGATTCTTCGAATCTGTACCACGGCAAAAGAACGACCTCAAATCTCTTCATCGCTTTCGCATTCGCGGCAAGGAGCTACGCTACGCGATGGAGCTGTTGGCTCCAGCCTTTCCTCCGGAGTTTCACGAAGAGCTGTCTCCAATTGTCGAGACGTTGCAGGACAGACTGGGGAAGATCAACGACCACGCCGTTGGCTGCGCGCGCTTCGAGCGATGGATCAAGTCCAGCAAGAAAAAGCACAGACGTTGCTTGCGAAAACAGCTCAACAGCGAACGTGGGAAACTCAAGTCATCCATGCGGAAGTTCGACAGATGGTGGACGCCCGAATTCTCCAACGAAGTGCTCGAGCGGTTTGACCGCTTCTTGAATCCGCATCCGCTCACGATGTTGAATGCCGCAGGCCATTCAGACCCGGTCTGTCGTTGACGGGCACCGCGCCGGGCGGGTACACTTGATCGATTCTCTTACGATCAACTCTGTCGTGCGGGTGCGTCCCGATTGCAATCAGTGCATCACGACGGGCAACGAGCGCACCGACGAAGTCGCGAGCGCCGCTAGATAGTACCACGTCGCAAAGGAAGTATCAGCTATGTCGGTTTCCACAACCAGTATTGAACAACTTACGATCAACACCATTCGAACTCTGTCAATGGACGGTGTCCAGCGAGCCAATAGCGGACACCCCGGCACGCCAATGGCCTTGGCACCTGTCTCGTATGCACTGTGGAGCAATGTTCTGCGGTTTGACCCTGGATGTCCCAGCTGGCCCGCACGCGATCGGTTCGTACTCTCCTGTGGTCATGCGTCGATGTTACTGTATTCGCTGTTGCACTTGGCTGGGGTGCGACAGCAGGATGAACAGGGCAACGCCACGGATCAGCCAGCGATTTCTCTGGAGGACATCAAGAACTTTCGCCAGCTGGGTAGCCCTTGTGCCGGTCACCCCGAATTCGGCGACGCGCCAGGAATTGAGACGACGACGGGCCCCTTGGGACAGGGAATTGGAAACAGTGTCGGCATGGCGATATCCGCCAAATGGCTGGCGGCACGCTACAACCGGCCTGGCTTCGAGTTGTTTGAGAACGACGTTTATGCCCTGTGCAGCGATGGCGACCTGATGGAAGGCATCGGCTGCGAAGCCGCGTCACTTGCCGGACATTTGAAACTGTCCAACCTTTGTTGGATCTACGACGACAACAAGATCACCATCGAAGGTTGCACGGACCTTGCCTTTTCGGAAGATGTTGCCAAGCGTTTTGAAGGGCTTGGCTGGAATACGGTTTGTGTCACCGATGCCAACGATTTGGATGCTATGAACGCGGCATTCCAGTCTTTCAAAGACACCGGTGATCGCCCGACGCTCATCGTGCTGCAGAGCATCATTGGATTTGGTTCACCAAACAAAGCGAATTCGCACGCGGCGCACGGCGCGCCGCTGGGCGACGACGAGATCCGATTGACCAAGGAAGCATACGGCTGGCCGGCCGACGAGAGGTTCCTGGTTCCAGAAGAAGCGGCCGCGCACTTTAGCGCCAGCGTCGCTGCTCGCGGTAAAGAAGCGCGCCAAGCGTGGCAAGCAAATTTTGCGGAATATGAGAAAGTACACAGCGATTTGGCCGATCAGTTGAAAGCAATTTGGTCGGGCAATTTGCCGACGGGTTGGGACGACGCGATTCCCACCTTTCCCACCGACGATAAAGGGATGGCCAGTCGCGCTTCCTCGGGCAAGGTTCTCAACGCGGTTGCCGATCAGATTCCATGGTTGCTCGGCGGTTCGGCCGACCTGGCTCCGTCGAACAACACGATGCTCAACGCCGAGGACGCAGGTGATTTTGGTGCGGACAACTATGGTGGTCGAAACATGCATTTCGGGATTCGCGAACACTCGATGGCCGCGGCCTGCAACGGAATGTCTCTAAGTGGCTTGCGACCTTATTGCGGTACCTTCTTCGTGTTTACGGATTACATGCGTCCGTCCATGCGGTTGGCAAGTATCATGCATCAGCCGGTAATCTATGTGTTGACGCATGATTCGATCGGGCTGGGGGAAGACGGTCCCACGCATCAACCCGTCGAACATCTGGCAGCGTGTCGCGCGATCCCTGGCTTGCGCGTCATGCGCCCTGCTGATGCGAACGAAGTTGCCGAGGCTTACCGTACCGCACTGGCCACGAACAATCACCCGACTGCAATGGTGCTCACGCGGCAGGGCCTACCCACTCTTGATCGCCAGAAGTACGGTGCCGCTGCGGGCGTCGCACGAGGCGGTTACATCCTGGCGGACACCGACGGTCAACCCGATGTGATCTTGATGGGAACGGGTAGCGAGATCAGAATCTGTCTGGAAGCACACCAACAGCTGACCGACGAAGGCGTCAAGGCCAGAGTCGTCAGTATGCCCTGCTGCGAGTTGTTTGATGAACAGGATCAAGCGTATCGCGACAGTGTTTTGCCGCCGACCGTAACGGCCCGCGTGGCCGTCGAAGCGGGGATCCGTCAGAGCTGGGATCGCTACCTGGGAATGTCTGGCCGATTCGTCGGCATGGCCAGCTTCGGGGCCTCAGGTCCTTTCGACCAGCTGTACGATAGATTTGGCATCACGCCGGCCAACACCGTTGCCCAGGCCAAGGCAGCGCTGGCAAAGTAGCCTGTCACGAGTTCTTCGTAGCCTGATTCGTGAGAATTCGAACGATTAAGATCTGCTAACTGTCGTTTAGCTGCAGTCCACTTTCTCCCAGAACTGCAACAGGTCTTTCCAGACCTTATCTTCCGCGTCGAACGGGTGGGGCGTGCGCAGAATCAAGACTGCGGTGTGATCAGCTTCGGGACAATACCAGCGGAAGACTTCGAGGTGTGTCGTTAAGGGCTGCTTAGTAACAAACGGATCGAAGCCGTGAAACGTAATTGACCGACGGACGACCGCGTGCGAATGTTTAGTCGTCATTTGAGATTTTCCGAATTCGATCTTGATTTTCTGTGCCGCAAATTGCCCTCGATACAGACCGGCATCGTAGGCCCGTAGCGCTCGATCGAAATCGGCTTGCTTTTCCAGGACATTGCCTTCCAACCAATAGAAGATCGGGTACGACCAGGCGTAGTCGTCATTTTCGCGAAAGAAACCTGGTGGAAAACGCAGTTGCAGCCGACCTTTCCAGGGCAGGGTTTTTGCCCAAGCTGGTGGGTATTCGGTATCTTCAATCCGCCAGCCTGATGGTACTTGCAGACGAGGCGTTTCAGCGCCGCGAGCCATGGCGGGTACGATTCCAAGCGGAATCAACAAGAGCACTGTACGTGGGAGGAGGGTCGGACGCATGAGTGATCTCCCTGGTTCGTCTCCACCTGTGGCGATTGTCGTGCTCAATCCAAGTGCAAACCGTCTGTGCGGACATTACTCTGGTGGCGGCCGTCACGGCGCGTGTCCTTTGCGGCACGTCCAAATCGTGCCAGCCGCACAACTTTGGCACCCCAACCTCGCCCGATAACAACATGCTGCCAATTTGCCCGAACTGGTTCGTCGCCGTCCGCAAATTCTCGGATGTAATGGCCCCGAGTCGTGGCGGGAGAGTTCGCTGGTGCCGACCGACGGGCGCGGTCGATCTCCTCGTTCGTCACCAAGACCGACGCCATCCCGGCGGGAACCAGCAGTTGATGGTAGCCCTCCGGCGACAATTCGTGGTAGCGGATATCGATCTTCTTCTTTTCTTCCCAGGTCGCGCCCTGTCCCGCTTTGTCAATGAGGTATTTCTTGGTTACCCAATCCAACGAGCCAAACATTGAAAGCGAAGTCGCAGCGGATCGCGACATTTCCTCCAAGCTACTCAAAGCCTGTTCCCATAGTTGGATGATCTCTTCAGCCTCTTCTGGAACGTCGTCAACCTGTTTGGCAAGAAATGCTCGACACACCTCGAAGTAAAATCGTTGTAAGCCCAACGCAGTGGTCTTGCTT
Source organism: Pirellulaceae bacterium (assembly GCA_030744095.1). The sequence continues at coordinate 4,661 of JASLRF010000557.1, forward strand.
CCGTCGCTCAAGCCCAATTCAGCCGTCAGTGTCGGATCCGCGCAAACCCGATGCAATGCGCAGATTGGGCCGATCAAACGCGGTGGGTTACGGATAGCACCGGATTCGATGGCATCCAGCACCAGCATCGTTGTGCCGACACGAAGGTATTCCGCTGCATCACACATGTTCGAATCGCCGATGGCGAGCTGCAATCGCTGGCGTTGGGCAAACAACGTCAGATAATTGCGGGGCGCAAACCAGGAATCGGTGTAGACCGCTTTGAAGAAATGGCCCATCGAAAATACGGGGCGATCATAAACCATGCCTCCAAATCCCGTCACACAATTGATTGCCGGGCCCTTGTCCGCGACATGAAAAGTGCCATCCCGATCGATCATGCCGGCTCCGGCGATCACCGGCCGGCTAATGAGAAATGGGAGCAGTTGTCGGCGTGCGCGACGGAATCCGGTCGCCTGAATCAACACGTAAAGGTAGAGAGCCAATGGCGCGGTCAGCATCCGCGTTCCGAATTGAAGGGTCGTCTCTAGCCAGGCGGGCACATGGATACAGGTCTCCCGTCCTTCGACCAGGTCGCTGCCAAACAAGAATAAAGCGACTGAGTGCCGCCCCCCAGTCAACAACTGAAATGGCAAATAACACAGCGCGGCAACCGCAAAGTAGCTGATCGTTACAAAGACCGACAGCAGTATGCCGATCCACGTCAGCACGGCCAGCGGAAACATGACAACCAAGCCAGCCCGCCAGAAAAACAGTTGCCAACCAGAAGCGATCGTTGCCTCGTAATTCTCTTGCGCGCCGTAGACGTTATCGTGGCCATCACGGTCATTCTTGATCAAGACCATTTGGCCGTTGGTGACGGCTGACTTGGCCGACTCCGCCAACAGGCGATCTTGAGCGCGCTGGTAGGTCAGGGCTTCGCGCGGCCCGCGACATTCTGGTGTAGCACCTTCGACCAGGCCACCACCAGCCGCTGGTCGTTCTGCTTCGAACCAGACGGCACCGCCATTGGCCGTAAACACACCCTCTTTGAAGTGCTTGGCGGGAACCGCCAACACACGGCGACAGAGCGAGCCAATCAAAGCCTCGTACAAACGAAACTTCGATCGCGCCGTCTCGGAGTCGTCAGAATGGAAACGAATGGCGTATTCTGTTTCCAATCCTACAAGCCGTTGAAAGACGTTCGACACAAACTCGACCGCCTACTATTCGCCACCGTGTGGAACTTTGGTCTCATCCAGATAAGCCTTGGCGGCCTGTTGACAGTCACGCTTCACGGTGGCGACAATCGAGGCCAGTGTTTTCGGCGCGCTGGTGGTCACGCTTTCACTGTTCTTTTCTTCCGTGCGAATTGCATCGGTAGTCATTTGCATCCCCTCTGGGCTTGTTCTGAATCATTTGGTGGCAACCCACCGAACCGAACGCATGAATACGAGCTTCCATGGTATTCCAGGCAGGGAATGCTGGCAAGGAAACGTGCCACTTTGATGCCGAGTTGGGGTCTTTTTGTGATAAACCGCCCGAGAATCGGCACAACGGGCCATCTTTCCGGCCAGCTCCTTCTGCGACGCGACTCGGCGCGGGACGAGGCGATTGTTTCACGTGACCCTATAAGTGACGTGTTTCTTGCCATTCTTGTTTGATTTCGAGGGCGACGTGAGGATTCAACATCGCGGCCGTGGCCAAGTGCACTGCGTGCGCACCGGCACCAAGATAGCCGCGGACGTTGGTCGCCGAGCCCGCGCCGCCCACGCCGATCAGTTCGAGCTCAGAACCGCCAGCTGACAGCAGTTCATGAAACATCGCGACTTGGTTGGTCGACGCGTCCAGGATCGCGCTGCCACAGATCCCACGAACCTGGCCGTCAAATCGCCGTCCCCCACCCGACTGAACTACCTTAGTGGCAATACTATTGGTCATCGCCAATGCGGATGCGTTCGGTTCCAATGCATCGATCAACCGCGCGGCAGCATCGCGCGCCGAGACGTGCCCGACCTTGATGATCAGCGGCACATCACCAATCGCATCGCGAACACTTTCGGCGACTATCCTGGCATCGTCGGGCTGTTGAAACAACTGTCCGTCGCACGTCGCTACGTTGGGGCACGAAAAATTGGTCTCGACAACATCCGCCCCACTCTCGACCGCCCATTTGGCACAGCGCGCGTAGTCGTCGGCCAGATCGCCAATCGCCCAGCCATCTTGCACCGAAGCGACCACGGAGACACAAAGCAGTTTGTTTGACGCGAGTTGTTCGCGCGTCCACTGGACATCCGCGCGCCAGGACTCCGGCGATTTCGACGGCATTCCAAACGAGACGGCCCAACTCCCTTTCATCTCCTCGCATTCGTTTACATCAAGTTCGTCGCCGCGCAATGACGGGCATCCCACTGGAACGAGATTCGGCAGTGGGTAGCAGTCGCGCTGCCGGCTGCGAACCGTCTTGTAAGTGACCACGTCGAAACCAAGGCTGGCATAGTAGAGACACCACCTGCCGTTGAGCAACGGTCCGGCCGCAACGCCCAACGGCGACGCGACGGGAAGACCGCAAAACTGCCACTGACCTGCCATCGGCGGTACCACAACGTCAACGGGTTCGGGCCAGTGGCTGTAGTTCCACTCGTAAGACTGGTGCAGATCGTACCGAGGTAGCAACGATTGATGACCCATGGCAGCCCATTTTACAGGCGATTCGCTTCATGGCGATGGAGCCGTGACCGGGAAACGTCGATTCGTGTTGACCCTTGCTTCGGCACTTGTACAATTCTGGGTGGCATTTGATTGACGTAAGATGCGATGCCATGGTCATTTGCGGCACGCCGCAGGCAGCCAACAAGGATGTCAAACCCAGCCTCTCGCGTGAATTGTCACCGGGACAGGATTTCCGAAAGGACGGCGGCGTCCAACTTGACCATCGATCGATCCAACTATGAACCAGAACACCCGTGGCTCGATACGCATCGATTGTTCGGCAAAACTGAATTTGTTCTTAGAGGTGCTTGGCAAGCGTGATGACGGCTTTCATGAAATCGAAACGATCATGTCGGCCGTTTCCTTATATGATTCACTGTTCTTTTTCAGTAACTCGACCGGCAACTTACGACTGAGCTGTCAATGGGCTTCCGGCTTGGAGGGACACAAGCGTGCGTCCGAGAACGGCATTTCAGACTGTTTGGGTGAGCTACCTCAGCATTCGGACAACATTGTCTGGAAGGCCGTTGAGCGCCTGCGAAATGACGCGGGTATAGAAGCGGGTGCAACGATCCAGTTGGTCAAGCGCATTCCCGCGATGGCAGGTCTTGGTGGCGCTTCAAGCAACGCGGCAGCCGCACTTTTGGCAGCCAATCGCGTCTGGCAATTGGGTTGGTCGCAGGCGCGGTTGGAACGGTTGGCGGCGGAGCTTGGGAGTGACGTTCCATTTTTCCTTGCAAGCCGATCGCCTGGGTCAGCCATGGCGGTGGCCCGCGGTCGTGGGGAACGGATCGAAGGATTGACCGGTATGACCAAACTGCATTTCGTTGTTGTGAGACCGCCCACGGGGCTCTCCACGCCGCGAGTTTACGGACGTTGTCTGCCGGCCGAAAAACCCACCAGTCTCAGTCAGCGAGTGCGAGCACTGCGCGACGGCAACCCTGCTCGCGTGGGTGCCCAACTGTTCAATCGCTTGCAATCCACCGCAACCGAGCTTTCGCCTTGGATCGAAAAGGTTCGCGCTGCTTTTAAACGACTCGACTGCCTCGGCCACGCCATGAGCGGCAGCGGCACCAGCTATTTCGGGCTCTTCCGCAGTGCGCGCCACGCAGCCAGACACGCGGTTCGTTTGCGAGCCGCGGGACTTGGTTATGTGTTTACAACAAGGACGGTCACAGTGCCCTGTCAAGTTGCGGGGTTCCGCCGAGTAAACGGCAAGTAGGTTAAGGGAGCAACCACGATGAGAATCACCGAAGTGAGAATCAAGCTGACGGAAGAAATAGATGATCGCCTCCAAGCTTTTTGTTCCGTCACATTCGACGACTGGTTTGTGGTTCGGGATCTGAAGATCATCGAGGGTACCAACGGACCATTTGTGGCAATGCCAAGTCGAAAACTCACCGCACATTGCCCCCGCTGCGGTTCCAAGAATCATCTCCGCGCTAACTACTGCAATCAGTGTGGTGGCAAGCAGGACCCGGATCGGGCCGTGCGAGACGATGCAGGACGCGCAAAGCTCTATGCCGATATCGCACACCCTATCAATTCTGATTGTCGCGAGATGATTCAGACGCGCGTCGTCGCGGATTATCAGAAAGAACGCGAGCTATCCAGCCAACCAGGCTATGTCTCTCGTTACGAAGATGAATTCGACGATGATTTCGCTCCGCCAGCGGAAAACGGTGGTCCCACCGCTGTGGAAAATATGCCGTTGGAATCCAGACACCAGAAACGCGAACACACGGTCGTCGAACCGGCTGCCCCTGGACCCCGCGCCCCGCACGCCACCGCCGCGAGTCAAAAAAACCTGAATCGTGCCAACAGGAAAACAGGGGGGTTCGGTTCCGGGATCCTGGACGACTGAAACCGTTGGGGAATAGTCGCCACCGTGGGGAACGATCTCATAGTTGGTTGCCAGGCGTCGCGTGCTGGTCGCAGGGTTCCTAACGATTCCTCGGGCAAGATCCGTCCCAGCCTCAGAATCGTTACTTACGCCAAGCTCCCCAAGTCGTCTATTTTATTGACCAGTGCTTATTGCCTGGACTATACTGAGTGTTTCCTACGCCCAGGTTGGCTGACTGTACGCCGCAGTGATCGGGCGATTCGACGGTTAGACGGACGTCTCATGTTTCCAAAAAACCATCTACATCTGACTGCGACATGGGTCTTGTTGGCTTCGTTTTGCACGACCCTCGTAGCCCAACAACCGCCAAGGATTCGACCACTAGCGCCAGGTGTGCTGACGGTCATTCCCGTAGAAACTGAGCCTGAAGAGACATTTAGCGGCCCCGTACCGATTGTCGAAGTGGTGCAGGGGATCCCGAATCTGACTTGGACTCCGAACTTTGACGCCAAGAGCAACACGCTGGAAGAGAAGGCCAAACGGGCGATTTTCCGCCGGCCGGTTTGGAATTTGGAGTTCGCATTCAAACCGCTCCGCATGTTGGAAGTTGATATTCCGC
>JASLRF010000558.1 GCA_030744095.1 Pirellulaceae bacterium
TCGATTTCCTGATCAACAATCTGCCGCTGGCTCTCTTGTACTCTCTGGACGATGCGCTCGCGATTGGCGCGGTAATTGGCCATGGTCTGTGCATTGTGATTTACAATCAGTTTGCGCTGATCGTCGCGTGCGATCGCCTGCATACGATGTTCCATAACTTTTGCTTCGGGAAGCACCAACTCCAACTGCTGTGTGATCTCTTCGATCCGTTCGATCGTTTTGCATTTGCAGCCCAACGCTAGAATCTCACTAATCCGACCAGGCTTGTCGAGCACCTCTTGAGCATCCTTCAGATGCATACAGATGGCGATGTCTTCTTCGGCCGTACCGTGGGCTGGCAGGATGCGTGCGATCTCGAATTCTTTGCCCAGGATGTCGACCTTGTCGCCGACTTCATGTCCTTCGCCGGATACCGCGCCAAGATAGACCGTACCGGGCTTGATCTGAAAACCCATGGGTGCCTTTTGCTCGATATGCGTTTGAGTCGCCTCGGGCGCGAATCCGACGAGCAGTCTCGACTTGTCCTCCCATTGGACCATCTGTTTGAGCGTGGCAACCAAATGTACGATCTTGGTAATCTCTGGACTTTCCGCCAACCGCGTAACGTATTCATCGGGCATATCGAATGCCACGAAGGCCGCGTACAACTGCGTCATGTCCGTATTCTTATGCACGATCCGTAGATTGAAGCCAAGATCGCGCATGATTCGTTTCGTTTGTTTGTCCAATTGAGCGAGGTCACTCTCCGCTTTCCCTTGCATTTTCTGTAATTCGCTGTCCGTCTCGTCTTGCATCTTTTCCAAGGCAGACTCGGTTGCCGCTTGCATGGCGACCAACTGTTGTTCGGATTCACTGCGATAGCCTCCCAGCAACGTTGGGCTGCCGACGAACAGGGTGGCCGCCGCCACCAGCGCCAACAGGCTGAGCGTGATGTTCAGCTTGCGATGCCAGAGCTCTGCTTTCAGCAACTGAAACATACTCATCACCTACCTCCGTAGAATTGAATTCAATTTGCCGTTCTCTTCCAACGCCGCATTCTGCCTAAGCGGTGCTTAGAAGCGAATCCGCGGTTTGCAATTAAGAATCGGTGTTGTGGCACGGTCTCCCGACTGTGCCACGGTGGCGAATCACGACTCGCCGATTGACCTTCCCTCCGAACATGGGCCGGTCGGGAGACCGACCCACAACGTGTTTTCAACCTATTTCCGGGCGTCGACTGTGCAATTACTTGCGAACCTCGCTTAGTCACTGGTCTGTAGAAAGCTGACGTTGACATGGTCGCGTGGTTCTCGAAGACGTAGCGTCGTCAGCCAGCCGACCAACACAACCACGCAGATTCCTATGAACACGATCTCAAATCCCATCAGATCAATCAACAGCCCCACCATTGGAGACAGAAACAACGGCAGTGAAACACATAGTCCCATTGTGCTCAGGTATCGTGGATGGTCCGCGGGCACGCAGATTTCCAGCGTAAAATTCTGCAAAGTCCTGATCACGACCGGCGTCAGGCCGACCAGTGGAAACACGAGGCAAAACCACGCGCCAACATTCGCGTGACGAAGCAGCAGGGCCGCAATCGGGGCGGCGGCGATCCCTAACAACGCAACTTGCAAGACGATCAGATTTCCGCGCCGGTCCGCCACGATGCCTGCCGGCACGCTAAACAGCCCGGTGCCGATATTCTGAATCACAACCCACCACATCAGGTTCTTGAGGTCCAGGTGCATTTCTTGCAAGCCTAGACTTTGGTAGTGCGGAAACAACATCATCGATGCGCCGAACATCGCGCCAACAGATGCCAGTCGCCGAAACTGCACATTGCGCCTCAATAGCGTCGCGGCGTCGACAAACACGCGCGACACCGATGTGGCAGCCTCGCGGTGGTAGTCTCGCCGCTCGACCAATAACGCCGCCAGCATTGCCGAAACCGCGAACATACCACCAGCCATGCCAAACAGTAGGTCGAATCGCGGTGATTCCGCATCCAACCAGAGCGGCAACAGAAAGAATGCGCAAAGTACGGCCGTCGTGGCACCTACTACGTTGGCCAGCAATAGCAAGCGGCCCCGACGCGTCGTCTTGATCAACTTGCCTTGTAGCGTATTAAACGCCAGATGATTGACGCCGATACAGACGAAGAACGTCGTGTAGAACAACAGGAAGGCCGTTGGTACCCACCAGGCGACAGGTCGTTCTTCGATCGTAAACAACGCAGCCATAGCCAGCATCAGTGCGGCGACAAATGTCGTTGTCAGGCAGAAGATCCACTTTTTTTGAGGCGAATTCTTGACGCGTCTGGCCAATAACAGCGGGGGAACACTGTGACCAAAGCGATTCAGTAGCGGTAGAAAGCCGCGGATCCAGCCCGCGCCTGCGACGAAATCCAGCACCGCGGGCATGATGACGCTCTCGGTTTTGAATATCCAACCGGTCCGCATCGCGATCTGGTAGCCCGCCAAAACGAAGAAGTTTCGCGGCGAATACAACTCCTCTGTGGTTGTGTCGCTGGGCACGTGTTCGGTCGTCGCCTGAGAGGAGTGGGCCACGTTAGGCGACGTGGTGGAAGCGGTGGGCTGCATGAGGCCAGTATAGCTGGTGATGGCGGACGAAACGAGGCTGGTTGCACACCACGCAAGGACCAGCGAGGCCGTGCCTCGGACCGACGCGAGCTATCGCTCGGTTGCGATGACCCGCTCCTCGACCAACCAGCGGTCGGTGCCCGTCGCTAAAACTCGACTCATTTGTAAAGGAGAACCTGATATGAGCTTTCTAGCCACGCGTCTTGGCACGTTGCCGGAACTTCGCTTGGCTTGTGCGCGGCCTACAAGTGCTCAACGCAGAAAACATGGACGTTTCACAGACCGTCCAAAAATCGCTTATTCCGGTGTGGAACTCCCCAGCAGCAATTCCAAGTAGCTGCGTCGTTCGACGTCTTCCAAATGTAATTCCCTGGCCAACCCCGTCAGGCGTTCCTTTGCGATCTCTAATTCCGCCATTGTTGCCATGACTTCAAGCTCGACATAATCCCCCACGCGTTCAACCCGATCGATCGCAACTTCGATCGACCCATCCTGCCAGGTGACCGCGGCTTTGCGTCGCACTTTGCAAACCTCGGCTACGAATTCGAAACCAAGCAACGTCAACAGTTGGGCGAATTCCGTCGCAAAGGCTAGCCCGGTTGGCAGTGGAAGTTCGAGTTCTCGGCGTGTCTTGGTCGTGCGGTCGATTTTCGGTCCTTTGTAGGTAACGAAATTCTCTTCGCCAACCTGACGAATCCGCAACGCTTCGTCGGTCTCAGAAAAGTTGCGGCAGGGATGCGCAAAATAGCGATCGACCTGTTGGACTTCGTCGTCCCACGCCGCGCCGAGTGCGCATAACCGTTCCTGAACGGCTGCCAAATCGTCCACACGATACTTCTGCTCGACTTCGTACATCGCTTCCTCGGGGAGAGCGTGATGGTAGCTCCGTCTGCTTACCTCGCAACCCGCGGCGCAACGCGCCACAAAGGTGTGGGTGTCCTTTCGCTGGTCAGGTACAACGTCCGACTGTCTTGCCCGTAGCAGATGGTTTCACCCTGGCGTCGCTGTGGCATTTCGATCAATCGGGGGGAACGCGCAAATGCGTCCGGCCACGTCTCCTCGCCGCGCCGCTGGAATTCGTAAGCATTGACATACGTCACCATGATCGCACGGCGACCGTCAGCGGCAATGTCCATCGCCGTGACTATCGGCAATTGCACGCTGCCAACCCTCTGGGCCACCAAGACGTCATCCGAGTCATCGTCTGGCCAGGCGAGTTGATAAATCGGACAGCGAATCGCAAGCGCTTTCGTCATCAGGAAAATGTGTTTACTGACGGGATCGATGGCAATTGCCTCGCAGTCGTGTGGCCCGTCTTGATAACGGAAGCGAATCTTTCTCGCTTTGATCGATTGCTTTGTGCCGGTCGGTTCTTTGACGACGTACAACGCGCAAAACTCGCGTCGACGGGCGTTGTCACCGACGTCCGCCAAAACCAAATACGGTTTTCCTTCAACGATCACAGATGCCATATCCTCCCAGTCATTCGCTGTTGCTTTGGGAATTCGGTATTCGCCTCGGTCTTTTCCAGCGACATCGAAGGCAAAGATTCGCGGCTTGTCGCCTGAATCGTTGTGCGTCCAAAACAAACCTCGTTCCACCCGTGATACCGCCAGGCCACTACTTTCGTTGATCTTCTGATTCGCCAATGTGGCGATCTGCTGCGGGGCACCGTAAGTGACGTCGTCGATCGCAGGGGCCTTGTCTTCTGCTGAGACGTTGTAATTGAGTAGAATGACAACCAGGAGAATTTGCATGACAGCGTGGCGACTGCGACACTGTCCAAGACTGGATGATCCTAACGCGGCAGTGCCACAGCCAAATAGGGAACATGCCCGTAACCGGTACGCTCCCGTCGGTCGCTCACAAAACATGCGCGCACCGAGCGCGCATGTCCCAAAGCTAGAC
>JASLRF010000559.1 GCA_030744095.1 Pirellulaceae bacterium
TCGGGCCAGGAGATGGTGGTGCTTTTGTCGGATTCGAGCGCAGAGACATCAACATTGCCCGCGGGGCGGACGGCATCTTAGAGCAAATCCGGGAAGCCGGAACAAAGCTGCTCAAAGCGCACGAGGTGAAACGCGTTGGGATCGGTTTTGGTGGACCCGTCGATCATTGTGACGGTCGCGTGATCACCAGCCATCAGGTCGACGGCTGGGATAACTTATCGCTGACCGCCTGGTGCGAACAGAACCTCAACGTACCTGCCGTGCTTGGTAACGATTGTGACTGTGCTGCGTTGGCGGAAGCAAGGTTTGGTGCAGGGCAGGGCAGTCAAACGGTCTTCTTCGTGACGGTGGGAACGGGGATCGGTGGCGGACTGGTAATCGATGGGGAACTTCACGGTCAGGGGCGGCCCGCAGTCGCGGAGATCGGGCATTTGCGGCCTGGCGTGAGCGCGGATTCGCCCGCTGCGACCGTCGAATCGTATGCATCGGGCCCAGGTATTGTCGCGTCGGTCCAGACGCATCTTGGACAGGATGGCGTGGACGATGAGGAACGCAATCAACTGCTGGAGCGCTGCGGTGGCGACCTCGATCGATTGACTGCAAAATCAGTCGCAGAATTGGCGGCGGAGGGTAATTTAGTGGCGCGGACGGCGTTGGTCAGTGCAAGTATCGTACTGGGTTGGGCGATTGCGCAGATCATCGCCATCACTGCGGCAGACACTGTTGTCGTCGGAGGAGGCGTTTCATTGATCGGTGACGAGCGGTTCTTTCAGCCGCTGCGCGCTGAAGTCGCTCGCTACGTGTTCCCACCTCTGCTGGAAGCGTACCAAATCGTACCAGCCGCCATGGGAGAAGCAGTTGTTGTGCACGGTGCGTTGACGTTGGCTGCGATGTCTGAGCGTGAATCAAAGTAGCCGTCACGCTCCGCCATGACGGGCCTTCGACGTTTATCTCACCTCTTCGAGGGGAGAAGGACGTGTTTAAGGCTACTTGCTGTTCGCTTGCCGTTTCATTTTCCGATGGATTTCCGGCAGCGGATATTCCTGGATCGTCATATTCGAACGGGCGACTTCTTTCAGCCGTCGCCAACCGCGCGTGACGAGCTTCTCGCGTTCGACCACGAACGCCTGGTCCAACATGCGTTTGTCAAAGTCGCCTGCAAAGGTAACTGGGGTAAAGTTCGGGTCGACAATGAACTGAGCCAGCGATGGATTACAGCGAATGTGGCGCTCTTGGGTCGTATGCAATGTCTCAGGATCGACCAGGCCAATTACGAATCTCAAGTAGAGGTCGCTGTCGGTAATCTCTTGGACATCGTTGGCGCAGACTTCGCACCGATAACCTTCGTCACACTTTGCCATCTGTTTCGGGCCATCTATCTTGGGCCATCTGTTTTGCACACAGTACTTTGGCATACAGTGTTTTGGGCCATGGTGTCTTGGTTACAATCCCAGGACGTCGTACATTGTGTAGTGGCCAGGCCCTTTTTTCGCGGCGAATCTGGCCGCTTCCAACGCGCCCAGCGCATAGCTGTCACGATTTGTCGCTCGTACGGTCAATTCGATGGTCTCACCCATCAATCCAAATACGATCGTGTGTTCACCGGGGTTGTCGCCAACGCGCAGCGCGTGATACCCAATTTCGTTGTGGGGGCGTTGGCCGATCAGTCCTTCGCGTCCATGCTGGTGTCCGGTTTGTCCCATCTCGCCTGCAATCAACTCGCCAAATCGCAGCGCCGTACCGCTGGGCGCATCTTCCTTGAAACGATGGTGTCGTTCGATCACTTCGACATCGGCACCGGTGGGGTTGTTCTTGAGGGCGGCCGCGGCGATCGTCGCCAGCTTCATCGTCAGATTCACCGCGACACTCATGTTGGGCGCCCACACCAAGGGGATATTGTGCGCTGCGGACGCCAGCATCTTTTGCTGAGGTTCCGTCAGCCCAGTTGTGGCCATGACCAGTGGAAGTTGGCGGCTGACGCACAATTCAGCCATTCCAACGGCAGAAGCCGGGACCGAGAAGTCGATCACCACGTCGACCTGCGTATCGAGTTCGCTCGTCAGCGTCACACCAATCTCGCCAACTCCCGCGACGACGCCCGCATCGGCGCCCAATCTTGGGCAGCCCGAGTATTCTAGTGCAGCGGCAATTTCGAGTCCGGATTCGGCATGGCCTAACGCGACCAATCGTTGGCCCATGCGCCCCGCGGCACCATTAATTGCAAGTCGTAGTTTTGTCATGGATTCTTGCTAACTGTAGAGCTGAATGGCTTTGATGATTTCGTCCAAGTCGTTGGGCACAGCAACCGCCCGGTTGGCAAATGATGCGCGTTTGACGCCCCTCTTGCCAAGTACTTGATCGAACCGATCTTGGTCGGTGGTGTGGTAAGCAACCGTTGCGTCCGGATCTTTCAGTTGATGACCCGTCAAAATGCAAACGATGCGATCAGCTGGTTGAATTATGCCCTCATCGCGCAACTTGCGCGCTCCGGCGACACTGGCCGCACTGGCAGGCTCGCAACCAATCCCCCCAGCTCCAACTTGTGCCTTTGCATCGATAATCTCCTGATCGGTGACTTGCCGCACGACTCCGTCGCATGTTTCCAATGCCCTGAGGCACTTTCTCAGATTGACCGGCCGGTTGATTTCGATGGCGCTGGCCAGGGTCGATGCCTTGCGTTGCGAAATGTCCAACTCGCGAAAATAGTCATCGCTGATGCCCTGATCGGCGACTCCCTGATTCCAACGCAGGCCCCGATTCTCGTAAAGTTCAAACAGTGTATTGGCACCCGTGGCATTGACCACGGCCAGACGCGGAATGCGGTCGATCAAACCAAGTTCAAGCAACTCGGCAAATGCTTTTCCAAAGGCGCTCGAGTTGCCAAGATTGCCGCCAGGAACCACGATCCAATCCGGCACCTCCCAACGCAACGCCTCGAGCACACGGAGCATGATCGTCTTCTGGCCTTCCAGCCGAAACGGATTGACGCTGTTGACCAAGTAGATCCCCAGATCTCGGGAGACTTCTCGGACTCGAGCCATCGCGTCGTCAAAGTCGCCAGTAATCTGAACCGTCAGCGCTCCATAATCGAGCGCTTGAGAGAGTTTTCCGAACGAGATTTTCCCCGAGCCAATGAAAATGACGGCCCTCATGTGTCGCGTCACTGCACAATACATGGCCAGTGATGCGCTGGTGTTTCCCGTCGATGCACAGGCGGCCCGTTTCGCCCCGATCGCTCGAGCGTGCGTAAAAGCCGCCGTCATGCCGTTGTCCTTGAAGCTGCCCGAAGGGTTCATGCCTTCGTATTGCAAGAACAAGCTGCCCGCATTTACCCCCACATAAGGTGCGACCGAATCGGCCCGCTGGAGCAACGTCTGACCTTCGCCGACGGTAACAATGTCCTCGATTTCCGCGAACGGGAGCAATGCGTGAAATCGCCATACGCCACTGAAACGGCACGGTTGATGGCGTTTGGACCACATTTGTTCAAATGCGGTCAAGGTCTTGGGCGGATGAGCACGATCCCAGTCGTATTTGACGTCGAGCAGGTCTCCACATTGGTCGCAAGCGACGCGGACTTCCTCGATCCCGTACCGAGCCCCACAAGATGGGGAGATGCACTGTTGATAGGCGAAGGCGGTAAGTGACACGCTGAATCGATTTTTGGTTTTGGGGATTTGTTGGGAGCCGCTGAGATGACGGTAAGTCTAGGTTAGGCTATTACTTGCTTCAAGGTGATCGCCAAGCGCTCCGTTCGAGGTCAAATCCTGGGAAAGAACGAACCGTGCGTCATCTACTTGCGTAACATATCAATTTGAAACGGCTTACATCACATTCTGCGGCTCCATGGCCGTCGACGGACCTTTGACAACCACCTGGGTCCGTACCTAAAATGAACCTTCTGTGCAACTCGTGTTGGGTCTGAGACGCGACAAGCACAAGTTTATGTTATGTGGAGATGATCGAAGATGAAGAAAGCAGAATCAAAAGTATACAAGGAACACCTCATCCTGATGCGGGCAAGGTTGCGGGGCGACGTCAGTGCAATGGCGGAAGCAGCCCTCAGCAAGACGCGTACGGAAGCGAGTGGTGATCTTTCGAGTATGCCAATCCACATGGCGGACGTGGGCAGCGACAACTACGAGCAGGAATTTACGCTTAGCTTAATGCAGAACGAAGAAGAGACCTTGGAGATGATCGAGGGTGCTCTTGAACGGATCGAAGACGGAGTCTATGGTTCGTGCGTCGAGTGCGATGGTCGTGTCACGAAAACGCGACTGAAAGCCATCCCGTACACTCCTTTCTGCATCAAGTGTGCCAGCAAGCTTGAAAGCCGCTGATCCCACCGATCGAAATCAGATTCCCGCCAGCCGGTACGTGCTTTTCTCTGTCATCGCCGTGGTTGGTTGCGCCGTCGATTTGGGCACAAAACAAGCGATTTTTGCCTGGCGCGGCCCACCCCCTCCGATTGGGCCTCCTAACAACGAATGGTGGCTGATCGAACCGTATATCGGGATCGAAACGGCCGTCAACATTGGGGCCTTGTTCGGTCTGGGTGCTGGTGCTGGTCGATATTTCGCGGCCCTTTCGGTTGTTGCCGCGTTAGGCATCCTAGTCTGGCTGTTTCGATTCGGCGCGGCAAGAGATCGCTGGCTAACGGTGGCATTGGGATGCGTCATGGCCGGCATTCTTGGCAACCTCTACGACCGTATGGGGTTCTGGTACGAAACGGGAATGCCTGTGCAATGGCAAAGTGGCGTTCGAGACTGGATTCTGTTTCGCTACGGTGCTCACACTTGGCCAAATTTCAACATTGCGGATTCAATGTTGGTTTGCGGTGCCATCATGCTAATGTGGCAGGCATTTATGGACCCCGGGGCAAAGCCGGCCAACGCATCCTCCGGTCCGAAGGCAGAATAACTCAACTTGATGGATATTTGGCAGTGGGCAGCCCGGGTAGCCCACTGGCGATGTCGGATTGCGACTCCTCTCCGGCCCCCTATCCAAAGCCGTTTTCTGGCGGAGTTTGTTGGTTTGCCCCATTTCATTGACAAATCGGTTGGCTTTGCTAGATTGGGGCGACTTAATTACCAACTGCCGGGGTGATGAATGAAGCTTTCGCGCACCGTAGCCTACGCCGTGCGAGCCACTTTACAGCTGGCCAAGACTAGCTCTGACGCCCCGGTGCCGTGCAGTCGACTGGCTTCCGAAGGGGATATGCCAGAACGCTTCCTGTTGCAGATTCTGCGCAATCTTGTGACGCATGGGATTCTGCGATCCACACGCGGCGTCGATGGTGGCTATATGCTTACGCGTCCGTCGGAAGAGATTTCGCTGCTTGAGGTGATTGAAGCGATCGAAGGCCCGATGCGTGCGGACCATTCGGCGGCCGAAGGCCTGGATGATTCCACGCAAGATAAACTGAGGACGGCGTTGGTTGAGATTACCGAAACGTCACGTGGGCAACTCGAAGCGATAAAATTCTCACAATTGCTCGAACCACCGACCACGTAGTGGTGTGTCACAGCTTAGGTTTGGGGTTGGTGCTTCAGTGGCGTAAGCTTCCAGCTTGCGATCTATGCGCATGGATGAGATGAATCAGCAGATTAGCCAACGGCTGGATTGGGCCGTTTCGATCGCCCGCAAAGCAGGTCAGCGCACACTCGAGTTCTTTCAAAGCGGCCGCTTCGAGGTACAACGCAAAGCGGACGACTCGCCAGTCACGATGGCGGACTTACAAGCCGAGCAACTCATGCGAGACCTGATCGGTTCGGAGTTCCCGCGGGATGGCATTGTGGGTGAGGAGTTTGGCGAACAGCCTGGCGAATCTGGATTCCGCTGGATCTTGGATCCGATCGACGGCACCAAGTCTTTCATCACGGGTGTGCCACTTTACAGTGTCTTGGTTGGCGTGCTTCACGAAGATCAGGCCGTTGCTGGTGTGATCCTGATCCCGGGCCTGGACGAGTACGTCTACGCGTCGCGAGGGCAGGGGGCGTGGTGGACACAAGGGACACGCGAACCAAGGCCGGCGCGAGTTTCCTCGTGCGAGAAGCTGGCCGCCGGCGCCTTCCTGACATCACAGGTTGATTCGTTTGGGGAAAGAAATGCGGCCGAGGCCTTTACGCAGTTGGAAGCAGCCGCGTCGATCGCCCGCACGTGGGGCGACGGTTACGGATATTTGTTAGTGGCTACGGGGCGCGCAGAATTGATGGTCGATCCAATTATGAACCTTTGGGATGCGGCACCGCTGAGAATCGTCATGGAGGAGGCCGGCGGCACATTCACGGACTGGAAGGGCGAGCCGACGATTCATCACGGCGAGGGTATCGCCACCAACGGTCGCATCTTGGCGGAAGTGCTAGCGATCACGAGCCAGTTTTCATGGCCTGCTTGACGGTGTCGTCTAGTTCGGCCAGCCCGCGATCGCGATCGAATTTGTAGAGTCCAACGTGGTAGTGAACGACTTTGCCGGCGGCATCGATCACCACAACCACGGGCAATTTGGCACCGGTTACGCGTGGATCGCCAAACGCACGGATTGCCTCGCCGCCATCGATCAGAACCGGGTAACTCAGGTTCATGAATGATCTGAGCTTCTTCGCGCTTTGCACGCCTCGCGAGTGCGTCGCTTGATTCTCCAACAATTCATTCACAGCGACGCCAAGAACAGTGACATTTTGGTCCTTTCTGTTCCTGTACAAGAAGTCGATGTAGGCGACCTGTCCATAGGGCTCCTCCAGCGGACGATCGCGGTAATCCCAAAAATGCAGTACGGTGACCTTGCCATTCGTTTTCTTCCAATCGAATATCTTTCCGTCCATCTCCGTGATCTGTGGGTGCGGGGCAGCTTGTCCGATTAGCTGTTTTCGCACAGCATTGATGGCCCCGGAACGGTTTTTCTGCCGTTTTGCGTCCTGCCGCGCCGATTGAGCGATCGCCAATAGTGGTTCACTGACCACTTGATCGACTGCCGCCGGAAGCTCCTTGCGCAATATCGTCAGGCGAGCGGGATTCCATCGGAAATCACGTGTACGCGGTTCGTGACCGAGTTGGCCGCGTAGTCGCAGCAGTGCGTCAAAGCCACGCCGGGCGACAACAAGCTGCGGTTGGGAAATCTGCGTTCGCTCGACCAGTTCCAACGTCAGTTCATGTTCTTCGCCCTGGCCGATAAATATGGTGGATGTCGAGGCCAGGACGACGGGGCTTTCCTTATCGATGACGAGCGTGCGTTGGTGGCCATAGGCGTTGCGAATGTCAATATTCCAGCCCTTCTGACCCGCCACACGGGTGTCACCGGTCACTTTGTAGTCCAAGCGATCTTGAATCCATGTCGCATCCTTTGACAACGCCTGGTCGGTGACGAACATTGGTAACATCACCGGCACGATGCTTGTTCCGCTTGGCCTTTGATAGAACAGTGTGGGGAGCTGAGCCGGATTCACCTGCCACTTGTGATTGACCTCCAGCTTTCCGAATTGACCAAGCCACGACCATTTGCCTCGTCCCTGCTCCATCAACGTCCAATAGACCACGGCTCCCTGATCACTGGCGTGGTCCACAAGGCACGTGAGAGTGAAGTCTTTTTCGGTGATGGCGGGATCGCCCTTTTCCGCAACGAAGCGGCCCTCATACTGCAACTGTGTACCACTTTCCAGTGAAACGGAGGGGAGCGTCATCAACGCGAGCACAAGGGCAAGATGCATAGGGCTTCCAGTCGAGAATTAAGGGGACGGCCAGCTCTGGTAGGGATTTCTGGTATCCGCGTCCAGATCAGGCGGTGGAGGTTTGGAAGAGGGATGGCGTGATTCTAACGAGAAGTTTGATGATCTGCGACCGTTTGTCTCGGCCCCGCCTGGCCGTCGTACAGACTTTGTCACTTTGGAGGTTTGAGAGAGCTTTGAATATGTTCTTCTCCCCTCGCAGACTTCGCTTTGGACGATGGAGAGAGCCTTGAATATGTCCTTCTCCCCTCGGGAGAAGGTGGCCGAAGGCCGGATGAGGGGTGGCAGATTTCGTTTGGCAGCTCGCCCCCTCATCCTAATCCTTCTCCCCGAGGTGAGAAGGGATGCGCTGCCGGATTCTTCTCTTAGTCAAAAGAAGGTAGGCCGGAACAAGTGCAGCGCCGTTCCGGCAAAGCAACGCTTTGTGCGATTTTGAGCCGGAACTGCGCGACGCTTGTTCCGGTCCACAATAGATTTCACAGCATCTCTGCGAACTTGGTGACTGGGAAGTCCGTGTCCGTGGAGCGAGCGGTCAGCTGCGGTTGCGGGCACGCACAAAGCAGTTATACTGCGGGTTTCAAAATTGCGAATCACGGTAAGCTGCTCGGCGGTAATCACTTAAACGAAGGAATTAGGCATGGCACGCGTGTGCGAGGTTTGTAGCAAACGGACGCAAATGGGGAATTCAGTCGAGCTTCGTGGTAAGGCGAAATACCTCGGCGGTGTGGGTACAAAAATCACAGGAATCTCGCGTCGCAAGTTCAAGCCGAATCTGCAGCGCGTTCATGTAACGACCGCCGACGGTACGAACAAGACGATGCGCGTCTGCGTGAGCTGTCTTCGGAGTGGTGCAGTAAAGAAAGCGGTGCGTAGTAAGCCGTTCCGAGTTCCCAGTGAAGCGAAGGCGAAAGCCGCCAAATGAGTCTCAGCAAGGCCGATGTCGAAAAGGTCTCTTTGCTTGCCCGTCTCAAACTGACGGATGAAGAGTTGGCAACAATGACAAGGCAAATGGACCACGTCCTTCATTACGTCCAGCAACTTGAAGAGCTTGACACCAGCGACGTCCAGCCGATGGCGCACGCGGCGGACCTGACCAACGTCTTTGCCGACGACGTGCTGCGCGCGAGCTTGCCGCGGGGCGCCGCGCTCGCCAACGCACCCAAACGAGACGACGCATACTATCTAGTCCCTGCGGTGTTAGGAGACTGAGGGACCACGGACCAGCAGCGACGGAGCTATACGTCGGCGAATGTCCCTCCGCTCCGCTGCAGGTCGCTCGCCTCACCCCCTGACCCCGACCTCTGGCCGTTGAATCATGTCGCTAATTGACTCGTCCGCCATCGACTTGCTGCGTTTGCTCAACTCCTGCGAGATCACCGCTGTTGAAGTGACGCAGGCATATCTCGATCAAATTGCCAAGCATGATGCGCGTATCCAGTCGTTTCTCAGTGTGGGAACCGAGAGCGCGCTTGAGCAGGCAGCATCCGTCGATCGGCGTCGCGCAAGCGGAAAACCGGTCGGCGAGCTTGCCGGCTTGCCAGTCGCTGTGAAGGACGTTTTGTGCACGGAGGGCTGGG
>JASLRF010000560.1 GCA_030744095.1 Pirellulaceae bacterium
TCAGGACCAGTGTGGCGAGCAGTCCGATCTGGCCCGCTCCCATAATGTAAGCAACTTGAGGTCGCCAGACCTTCATGCGGCGCTGGACTTCGTAGGCTTGCTGCACCGCCTTTGCCGCACAACTCATCGGCTCCATCAGAACGTGCAAATGCTTGAGACCCGGCGGTACCTTGACAATATACTCGGGGGACTCAACAAAGTACTCCGTCAGATAACCGTGTAACAGGTTAATGCCACGTTCGAAATAGACTTCTTCGCTGGTCATATCGTACGTGCCGATCTGATCGTAGATCGACCCGCCAGGCCGACGAACCGTTGCTGTCACATAGTCGCCCGGCTTGAAGCCGCGCACTTTCGGGCCAACTTGTTCGACAACACCAAACGACTCGTGTCCCAGGACCAGGTAATCGCAGCCTGGAGGCGCCTTGCCATAAAGGGCGTCATTGATCTCTCGATCGGTGGCATCGACACCCACTTTGAGGACACGAACCAGAACTCCTCTGCCATCCGGAATGTCTGTCACCGACGGTTTGGGAATATCTTCCAGATGGACGCTGTTTGGCTTTCCAGGAGTAACCGCAATCGCTTTCATTTCCGCTTCATTCACCGTAGTAAGGGAGAAAAAGTGCACGAACCACGCAGTATGGCAAGTGCCTGCCAGATTGACAATGCGGTGGAAATCGCCCCGTGGCGCCTGGCCGAGCAAAACAACCTGTAATCCGCGGCCTAGCTGGGCTGCTATCGATCTCGACCGACTAATTGCTGGCGTCGTCTTCCAGGTGGAGATCAATCCAAACCAACCGGTGGTCCGATGCAGCGATTGCGGCATGACCATCATCGCCGGGCGAGGGCCAGAAGACACCGCTGTTGGCGACCTGCAAGGACCGGCTGGCCAGCACGTAGTCAAGTCGCAGATTGCCGACGCTCAGGTCGTTGGCGAAGTCGGACGTATCGTGCGCAGGATCGCCCCGCTGCCCGTCATTGGCTCCTCCATCCATGCGTGACTTGACGACTGCACCGCGGCTGGACGGGACCGTCCCCTGATGCACTCGCAGATGATCCAGCAGTTGGCGAATCGCCGCGTTTCGACTGTCGCCATCAAACGGATCGGCGTTCATGTCGCCGGCGACAACAAACAGATCGTCTTGCTGGAGGCCACCGCGGCGCCCCTGGTCGTCATAGATGTAGTTGCTTCGCCGCGGATCAATGTAATCCGCCAGCAAACGGATCTCGTCGTGGTTGCGTAACCCGTTGCGATCTTCCGGGCCATCAAACACTGGCGGCGTTGGATGCGCCACAACCAAGCGCACGGTCTGCAGCCCACACATGATCGGCAGGTCCCAGATGCTCTTGGACGGGAGCCGAAGCACTGCACGTGCCTCTGCAGAATAAAATGGCTGGCGGCTGACTGGGGCGAGCGGAAAGCGGGCGGCCGGCATGTCTTTCCAAAGAAACGTACGAAAGGTACGAATCTTCTCCTTGGCGATCGGCAACTTCGAGAACACGACCATGCCGTACTGCCCCGCAAAGCGACCGAAGCCGAAGGCGTCACCGGCCCCGGTTGTGTTGCCGTCTCCGTTCAAATCCAAACCGCTTGCAATTCCCGTGTTCTGGGGCGCGATGAAGCTGTGACCAAATTGGATTGGCGGTTGATTGGATTGGCTGACCTGCAAATAGTGCCGCTGAAACGACTCGACGGTTTCCCCGGTTTCGTCGTAGTCAAATTCGTTAATCAACAGCACATCCGGTTGAACCCGCTGAATGACCTCGGCGATTCGCTGTGCCTGTTTGTTCGAGCCTGTGGACAGGTCTTTTTTCAATTGGCCGGGCGAGTCACGGTACAAAGAGGTGTTGAAGGTCGCAAAACGAACCGTGATCTGCTCGTGGGAGAATGCTTGGGGGTGCAGAAAAAGATACAGCACCAGCGAACAACAACATCGCGAGAGCCAGCGCCAGCCACCGAACGGCCACGTGATCAACCGATCGGGGCATTGGTCTCTACATCTCATTTAGATCAATTCGGGAATCGGCTGCGCATCCCTGTCGACCAGATAGCGCGGGCGTCCTTGCGCGTCACGAACCGTAGACGAGTTGGCATTGATTCCCAGATTGTGATACAGCGTCGAGAAGACTTCCGCAAACGAAACGGGGCGACTGACCGCTTCACCGCCCAGCCGGTCAGTGGCACCGATGACCTGTCCCATCGGCATTCCGCCTCCAGCCAGCAAGGCCATCGCTACGCGTGGCCAATGATCACGACCTACCTGCTTGCTGATCTTGGGCGTTCTTCCGAATTCGCCCCAGACCAATACTGAAACGTCTTTATCCAAACCGCGGCTGTGAAGGTCTTCGACCAAGGCGGTGATTGCCTTGTCGAAAACAGGAAAGTCTTCGCGTTCGCG
Source organism: Pirellulaceae bacterium (assembly GCA_030744095.1). The sequence continues at coordinate 2,403 of JASLRF010000560.1, forward strand.
ATTGAAGATTGTGTTATACGATCCGCCGTGCCAATCCCACTTGCTGTAGTTGACGGTCACAACACGCGCACCCGCTTCGACCAACCTGCGTGCCGTGAGGAAACTCTGCGGAACGCGGGGAGCGCCGTTTCCGTCAATCCGCTTGACGTCGTCGCCGGTACCATACCGCGCGACCGTCACAGGATCCTCTTTGGAAAGGTCCAACGCGTCGGCCAACTTTGACGATGTCAAAATCCCCATCGCCTGCTTGTTGAACGCGTCCAACCCTTCCATCTTTCCACTGGCATCGGCAGCGCGACGGAAGCGGTCGACACTGGCCAATAGCGTTTCACGATCAGAGAGGCGATCGTAGGTGATTCCCTGCAACTCCATGTCGCTTCGGGTGGGGCCCATCGGCCGGAATGACGACTGAGAGATCCCCAACATGCCGGGACCGGGTTCGTTGTACGGACCGTGCGTGCATTCGTAACAGAGACTAACAAACGGCGGAGTGGCCTGATGCACCGGACCGAGCACCTTGCTGACGATGCTGCCAAAGGGCGACCAGCCACCCGGCGGTGCCAGATCCTTCGGCTTGCGTCCCGTATAGCACTGAAATGCATCGTGTCCGCTCTGTGCGTCGACCAACGAGCGGATTACCGAGAATCTGTCCATCATTCGCGCCATCTGCGGGAAGTGCTCGCAAATCTCGATCCCCGGCACGTTCGTTTCAATAGGGCGATGTGGGCCGGCAATCTCGACCGGCGCGTTTGGCTTCAGGTCGAACATGTCCTGATGAGGCGGACCACCGACCAGATAGATCAAGATCACGGACTTGTGCGAGTTGCGAATCCCCGCCTGCGATTCCGCGGCAAGCAGTTGAGGCAGCGTCAGGCCCGTGGCCCCAAGCGCCCCAATCTTCAAAAAATTTCGCCGAGAAATGCCGTCGCAAAACTCGTTGGCCGCTTCGCGGGGACCGTAAATCGTGAGCATCTTCAGCGTCTCCTGGGGCGGCGCCAGCCGGATTGGTGTGGCGTACGAATCCACAACTCCACTGCAGATCAACGTATCAAAGCAGGTAGATGGGTGCAATCTTATTTTCGGCGATCTTGCCGCACCAACTCGGCGCAAAACCAGCTGCTCAAGCAGTTTGCCTTGTCAAGGCATCGTCACGGGATTGCCGTCGTGCCGAACGCAGAGGTTGCGAAACGTAGCGCCATCGACTTCCCAAGGGATATGGTGCACCGAACCATCAACCATCACCACGTTGATGCCACCGGGATGCCGCGACCCAAAGATTTGGGAGGAACTTGTCAGCGAGTGCTCCTTGTCTTTGCGAGGTGGCCGAGCGCCATGGCGAACGATGTCGACCTCCCAGCCTGTGTTGACGAACGGTTCGTTGTCGTCGCAGCAATGGCCGATGCCGCCCAATTTGTTGGGATGAAGTTGCTTCTCGCCAACCAAGATCGTACTGGACGTGCCGTCGGTCACCGATCTCATCGCGATCTGCAGTCGATTGGATTGTACCAACATGCCATTGGTGTTGGTACGGTTGGTACTGGAACCCGAGTTGCCGGCATAATCAAGGCGGCTCGTATTGTTGTACAAGTTCGCCGCGCGGCGCGTGGGGCAATACAAGGTCGGAACGGGTGTCGCATAAACCACTGCGTTGCTCGTTTGATCCATCAGATTCTGTTGTTCCATGTAGGGCAAGATGTAATAGGCCCAAGTCCAGTAGTCGCGAATTGAAGAGTTGCAGCAAGAATTAGGAAAGTTTCGTCCAGCCCAGGGGAACTGTTTGAACGAATCGTGGTAAAGCTGGAATGCCAAACCAATCTGCTTGACGTTGTTGGCGCACTGCATACGTCGCGCGGCTTCCCGCGCCGCCTGCACGGCTGGCAGGAGTAGCGCGACGAGAATTCCAATGATGGCGATGACAACCAGTAGTTCGACCAACGTAAAACCGCTCCTTCGCCGACTCATGACAAGCTCCTAAAACTGTGAAGAATCTGAAGAAAACTCGATTAAGACTTGCCCTCTTCTTCTGCCGCCGCACCCTCAACCTGGTCCAGGATCTCCTGCTCTTGCTCGGGACTGAGCGTAGCGGGCTCAGCCGGCCCGGTACTCGCGCTGCAGCCGAGACACGAGGTGATTGCGATGATGGTAATCGTGATGAAAAAAAGTCGCATCGGTCGTTCCCCAGGACTGAGCGGCATGTGAAGGGCGCATGAGGGTACTGTATCAAGCCTCAGGATATCCACCAGATCGGTGGGGCGTCAACGAAAAAGAACTTGGTACGAACACTTTATTAAACTGGTTTTTGCGGGAGAGATGGATGCCGAACGCCTGTGCAACTTGGTCTAGCGGGGCTCTGCTTCGGATCGACGAGAGCTATCACTCGGTTGCGGTGCCCCCCCCGGGCAGACTTTTTCGCTTTTGACTACGAGAAAAAGCCGGCAGCGAGTCCCTTCTCCCCTCGGGGAGAAGGATAGGATGAGGGGGCGAACTGCCAAATGAAATCAGCCACCCCTCATCCGGCCTTCGGCCACCTTCTCCCGCAGGGAGAAGGACATGTTCAAGGCTCTCCTAAAATTCCAAAGCGAAAAAGTCTGCGGGGTCGAGAACTTGACTCATTTGTGAAGAAAACCCCGATCGGCTCCGTGATGACCGGATGCAAGCTTTCTAGTTCGGCGGAAGGTCGATGGCCACTTCAGCGCTAAATACCAGGAACGGATCACCGCGGCCGATGGTCTCGGCCAGCTTGCCAATCGTCCGTTGCAGGCGTCCCTGAAAGAGAGGTTTCTGTTGGAACGAAATCGTCACGACCTGGTCCAGATCCAGCATCTCATCGTTCAAACGGATAACCAGCCGGTCGACATCACCCATCTCAACGTCAATCGTCTGTTGCTCCCGCGTCGCGATCACTTGTGATCTTGCTTTTCGATTTTTCTCATCCACAGCCAACCAATAGAAGCTCGCGTGCGTGACGTCGTCCTGTTTCCAGACGATCTTTTGCGGCAGAGGATTGCGATTGAAGCCGGCGAGCCATGGTAGCGCGGCCGCATCTTCACGGTCCATCCAATGCCCTTTGTCCGGATAGATCTTGACCTGGTGCCGATATCCTTGTGGGTCTGTCTGTCGCAGGTCAGCGAGTTTCTTTTCCCAGTCGGCAGCGACCTTGTTACGATTGTAGGCGCTGTCGCGGCCACCCATATACAACGCGAATCCGATGTTTCGCAGCCCCAGCGGTGACGTTTCGTTCGGGTGACCTGCCATCATCGCTGCGGCGGCCAGGCGGTCGGCCATGCGGGGCGCGAGCTGAAAGACGCCGTCGCCGCCCGCCGAATAGCCCATGATGTAGACGCGATTCGGATTGACGCCCTCCAAGACGATCAAGTTCTCAATGAGCCGCTCGAACATTCCATCGATGTGCGATTGGTGCCAGAGATTCCAGGTGTTGGTAGGTGCTCGAGGAACCAGGTAGATCCCCTCTTCCAATTGATAAAGGCGCTTTTGATTTTCCCACTGCCGGTCGTTGACGGGCTTGGGCGCACCCCCGCCACCATGCATTGAAATGTAGAGACTCCAGCCGCCCGCTGGCTTCTCACCAAACTTCTTCAGGAAGAACGGCATTTTCAAGTTGCCATCCTGTAAACTACCCGTCTTCATCTCGGCCGCACGGTCGCGCTGAATCCGTTTTGCATGGTCGTCCCATAAATGTTGTTGCGCATGTTTGGCATCGGCCCGTGAAATCGGTGTTGCGGAGAACGGCAGTTCCTTCAAATCAAGGCGTTTGGTGAAATCAACCACCAGATACTCGTCGAGCGCGCCAATCGCAGCGGCGGACTTTGCCTCATCGACCGGTGTGGTGGCCGGTCGCTGACCAGCGTCAAATTCAAAGGTGAACAGTTTTTCGCCTGTTGCTGTCTTGATCTTCTTCTTAAGGACCCGATCAGCTGTTCGTACCTCCACGTCAAATTCCTGGTTCTGGTTCAACACACCGGTCAAGTGATCGTTGGCGTCGAAGCGTTCGTCTTTCGACGTGCCTCGAAACAGCGTCTTTCCGGCTTGCGAAACCGTGATGCTGGCCGCACAGCGATCCATGACAGGTGCGACCAACACTCGAAACATGGCGAGTGCCTTCCCGGCGGGAACTTCCTGAACATCTTTCGTGTAGCGATCCGTCACGTTGACAGCAAAGATGTAGTCAATGTCCTTTCCCCAGGCCAGTGGAAAACGCTGCGGCGTTGGTTTGAAGCTGACCGCATAGATGGCGTGAAGCGGGTGGTCGCGTTGGGCCGTCGTCGCGCGTCCAGCAAACCAGGCGCGATCCAGTTGATCGCCCGTTGGTTCCGCCGCACCAGTGAAATGCCAACCATCGTCCCAGATCTCCACCCATGAATGATTACCGCTCTTGT
>JASLRF010000561.1 GCA_030744095.1 Pirellulaceae bacterium
TCGCACGATCGTGTTCTTCAATGACTCGGAAAAATTCCATTGGCAGAAGCCTGACGACCAGCTCTGCGACGTGCGCACCGGCGTGATCTGCTCTCCGAATAACTACGCATACGACCCAACTGATGGTCAGCTTCCGGATGGGGTGATGCGGATGACGGCATTGGCCGATTTCGATCGTTGGTCAGGCATGTCAGACGAGCAATACCAGTTGGAGAAACTGCGATGGTACGATCGGATCGTTGCGTCGGCGGTTCAGTTTGTCCCGGATTTTCGCGGGCATGTCGTGGATACCGACATGTTTACTCCGCGCACCATTCGCCGGTTTACCTGGCACGACAACGGAGCCGTTTATGGTGCACCGGAAAAACGACTGAACGGCACAACGCACCTCAAGAACCTCTTCCTGTGCGGGACAGATCAGGGTTTCGTCGGTATCATAGGGGCCATTGTAAGCGGCATCTCAATCGCAAATCAGCATTGCTTGCGTGAATAGCCTGACGATGTCGTTCGGCCGTGCCTGCACAACTCGAGCCCCAGAAAGAGAAGACCGCGACTCGATGCCAAGAGACTTTCTAAAAGGCGCGCAAGACGAATACGACGTGATCGTGATCGGAAGTGGTCTCGCGGGGATGACTTCCGCGAACATCCTGGGACGGGCCGGATATTCTGTGTTGTTACTCGAACAGCATTACAAGCTGGGTGGTTTGGCCACTTGGTTCAAGCGGCCGGGCGGACATATTTTTGATGTTTCGTTGCACGGTTTTCCTCATGGCATGATCAAGAGCTGTCGCCGCTACTGGTCAGCGGAAATTGCGGCGTCCATTGTGCCCTTGAAGAACATTCGTTTCGACAACCCGATGTTCTCTCTGACAACCACCTACAATCGAGACGATTTTACGCGCCTGCTGACGGGACAGTTTCACGTGGCCCCCGAAACCGTAAAAGCCTTCTTCGATGCTGCTCGCGGGATGAATTTCTATGACGACCAGGCGATGACAACCGGGCAGTTGTTCGAAAAATTTTTCCCCGGCCGAAAGGACGTTGTCCGTCTGCTGATGGAACCGATCGTATACGCCAACGGTTCGACCTTGGAAGATCCGGCGATTACTTACGGAATCGTGTTCTCGAATTTTATGTCCAAGGGTGTCTACACCTTCGAGGGTGGAACGGATCGCCTGATCCAGCTGATGAAAGCAGAACTGAAGGCCAACAAGGTTGACGTTCGAATCAAGTGTGATGTCAAACAGATCAATCAGCGGCAAGGGCGTGTCGCCAGTGTAACGGTCAACGGCCGGACCATCAAAACACGGGCGGTGATTTCCAATGCAAACCTGCAAGCGACGATCTTTCGTTTGCTCGGTGAAGAGCAGTTGGACCGGCGATTTGTCGATCAAGCTCGCGAAATGCGACTCAATAGTTCCAGCACCCAGGTTTATATGGCGCTGAAGCCCGGCGAGACGGTCGAAGAATCGACAGGCGATCTGCTGTTCAGCTCGACGGCCAACGAGTTTCGCACCGACTTGTTACTCAGCCGAGATATTACCAGCCGAACGTATTCGTTCTATTATCCCCGCACGCGACCCGAAGGACGGCAGCGAACGCTGTTGGTCTCCAGCACCAACGCACACTACAAAGATTGGTCCGAATTGTCGGACGAAGATTACGCGGCAAGCAAACAGGACTTGATCGAAACAACATTAAGCGCGGTGGAAAAGTATTTGCCAAATATTCGGGAGCGGCTGGCACACGTTGAGGCCTCCACACCGAGAACGTTTCGCCACTACACGCGACATGTCGCCGGCGCGAGTTTTGGTACGAAATTCGAGGGACTGGCGGTGAGCCGCAGTCTGCCCGACCAGGTCAAAGGGATGTATCATGCCGGCAGTGTGGGCATCATCATGTCGGGCTGGCTGGGCGCGATTAACTACGGCGTGATTGTCGCCAACAATGTCGATTCTATGCTGATGGTGGAGGCCACAAGTAACTCCGCCACAATAACAAAGTCGCCAACCATCTCCTAAGGAGACTTTTTTGCTTTTGACTACGAGAAAAAGCCGGCAGCGAGCCCCTTCTCGCCTCGGAGAGGAGGATAGGATGAGGGGGCGAACTGCCAAATGAAATCAGCCACCCCTCAGGCCTTCGGCCACCTTCTCCCGAAGGGAGAAGGACATGTTCAAGGCTCTCCTAAACCTCCAAAGCAAAAAAGTCTGTGAGGAGGGAGGGCCAGAGTATCTCCACCGGCTGCAGACAAAGGAAGAGATCGCAATATGAGTCAGGATGCAATATGGGATGCAATCCCACATCGGCCGCCCATGTTGCTGGTTGACGAGATCGTTGAGCAGACTGACAGCACGATTGTCTGCCGCAAGACATTTGGTGAGGAGGAGTTCTTCTTTCAAGGGCACTACCCGGACCAGCCAATCGTTCCTGGGGTCATTCTCTGCGAAGCGTCCATGCAGGCCGGTGCAATTTTGTTGTCGCAGTTCTTTCAGCAAGGAGATGGCGTGCCCGTTGTCACACGACTGAATGATGTGAAATTCAGACGGATGGTTCAGCCAGGGGAGACCGTCGATTTGGATGTCACTTTGAATGAACGTTTGGCGAACGCATTTTTCTTGACCGCCAAGGTCAAGTGCGAAGGAAGACTCGCCGTACGATTGGACTTTGCCTGTACCGTGACTTCGCCGAACGAGTAGTCGCCTTGCCGGCAACAGTGCCTTACAAGTTTTTAGCGAGCATTGAATCACGTGATCGATTTCCTGCAACTTCAAGCAAAGACATTTGTCGTCTTCGGCGTCGCCAATCGTAAGAGCGTGGCGTATCACATTGCCAAGACCCTGGAAGAAGCCGGAGCAATTGTCGTTTACGTGGTACGTAGTCCCGAGCGACGTGAGAGTCTAGCCAAGCTGCTGATTGATCGTGAAGTCTTGGTCTGCGATGTCGAAGATCAGCAGCAGATTGATCGTGTGTGCCGTGAAGTCGCTGAGCGGCATCCGGTCGTCCACGGGTTGGTGCATTCGATTGCGTTTGCCAGCTACGAGGATGGCATGCGGCCTTTTCACGAGACTGGCAGAGCCCAATTTCTGCAGGCCGTCGATATCTCATGCTTTTCACTGATCTGTCTTTCCAACGCGTTCAAGGACCTGTTTGATCCTGATGCATCAGTCATCGCAATTTCGATTTCGACGACACGAATGGCAAGCGAAAACTATGGGTACATGGCACCGATTAAAGCCGCGCTCGATTCGTCGTTGGCCTTTCTCACGAAGTCGTTTAGCAAATTCTCCCGCGTGCGTTTTAACGCGGTCGGACCTGGGTTGCTGAAGACATCCGCGTCTGCCGGCATTCCTGGTTACGTCGATTCATTTCTCTTTGCGGAACAGGTGATTCCTCGCGGCCAGGCCGTGCAAACGCAAGAGGCCGCCAACGTTGCCGCATTCCTGCTCAGTCCACGATCGTCAGGCATTGTGGCTCAGACACTGGTGGTGGATGCGGGTATGTCCACTAACTATTTCGACGGTTCGGTGATTGAACGCGCGATGCGCGATCCGTAACAAGACCGAGCTACCGCTCGGTCTTGTTACGGATCGCTCCCCGACCAACCTGCGGTCGGTGCCCGTCGCTAGAACTTGACTCAAATAGGACAAGTTTTCGACCATAAGGAGACTAACAACGGATCTGTCATGCTGCATCTTCTTCGCTCACGGCAGACCCTTCGTTGTGGCGGGTCCTGCAAAACGACTGGCTATCCAGTAAGATCACTTAACGCCGCGCGAAACAGCATCGCTGACAGCCGTTCCTGATCAACGGCGGATTCATGCCCAACAGCACACGACCAAATATTCTCTGGTATTGCACCGATCAGCAACGCTTCGACACGATCGGCGCCTTGGGGAACCCACATGTCGTAACGCCCTCGATCGACCGCCTGGTTGGCGAGGGTGTGGCGTTCACGCACGCCTACTGCCAGAGCCCGATTTGTACACCGAGCCGATCCAGTTTTATGACAGGGCTTTACCCGACTCGGGTGCACAACACGCGTAACGGCAACGAGACCTTTCCTACCTGGCCCCCGGTGATCACTCGACTAATCGCCGACGCCGGTTACGAATGTGGTCTGATCGGTAAGTTCCATTTACAGAGCGCGGGGCATCGCACCGAACCGCGGATCGACGACGGTTTTTCATACTGGAAATTCAGCCATGCGCCGCGCGACGACTGGCAATCGGGGCATGACTACGCGGATTGGGTGCGAGCACAAGGGGGGGACTTGAATGCGCTCCGTGAGAGTGACACACGGGTGCCGACTGAACTGCACCAAACGACCTGGGCTTCGGAACGGGCACTGGAGTTTATTCGGCAACCGCACGACACACCTTGGTTGTTGAATGTCAATATCTACGACCCGCACCCTCCGTTCATTCCGCCCAAGTCGTATGCCGATCGGTTTAATCCGAACAAGATGCCGGGGCCATATTTTCGCGAATCAGACTTGGCGCAGCAGGCGCGGTTGAGCGAAATCGACTTTCAGGGGATCGCCGAACGACCCGACCAGAACGCAGCGTATCTGCAACAGTCCCACTACTACGCGATGATCGCGCAGATCGATGACCAGTTCGCGAGAATCCTGGACGTTCTTGAAATAACAGGGCAACGCGACAACACGGTCATCATCTTTACCAGTGACCATGGTGAAGCGCTTGGTGACCACGGGCTATTTCAAAAAGGCTGCCGCTTTTACGAGGGCCTCGTGCGTGTTCCATTGATCTTCTCGTGGCCTGGCCGGTTTGGCAATAACGTGCGCGCGTCGGCGCTTGTTGAACTGCTGGACATGACTTCGACGATTGTCGAATTGGCGGGGCTTAATTTGCCCGATTACATGCAAGGCAGGTCGCTTCAACCCATCTTGCGCAGCGCGGCACCGGCCGACCATTTGCGAGGATTCGTTCGTAGCGAGTACTTCGACGCACTCGATCCGTTCTTCACTGGTGGTAGCGGGGCCTACGCGACGATGTACCGTGATGCGAGATACAAACTGTCCGTGTATCACAGCCACGGCCTTGGCGAGCTCTACGATTTAGATGAAGATCCATGGGAATTCCATGACCTTTGGGATGACCCTGCGAGTCAGGCAAAGAAATCGGAACTTGTGCAGGCGAGCTTCAATGCGCATGTGCTGACGACCACCGACGTGGGGTCGCGGCGCATTGCCCCAATGTGACATGAGTTGTTGTTCGCAGAGCGAACATCGACGATCATTGACTGGCCTGCCCTAACGAATTCGCCTAGGGGGTGGGGAACGCGTTTCGACGGGCGGGCGCGTTTCTCCCACGCTGCGCAGACCAAAGGCGATCACGCTGCCTGCCACAAAACCCCCAATATGTGCCCACCAGGCCACGCCACCGGTCGGCAACCCCGAGGTAATCGAACCAATCGCGTCGATGGTACCCTGAAAAAACTGCATCAAGAACCAGATTCCCAGAAAGAGCGGGGCAGGAAGTTCAATGATCTGGATGAGGAAGATGATAGGAATCAAGGTCACGACGCGCGCGTGCGGATAGAGTACGAAATATGCACCCATCACGCCCGCAATGGCACCGCTGGCACCGATCGTTGGGATTGGCGAACCGGAATTAAACGCCAGGTGCGCGCCGCTGGCCATCAGCCCACAGAACAGATAGAAGACGAAATATCCCAAATGGCCGATGCGGTCTTCGACATTGTCTCCAAAAATGTAAAGGATCCAAACGTTGCCAAGGAAGTGCATCCACCCGCCATGCAGGAAAATGCAAGTCAACAGGGTTAACCATGGAGTAAATGGTGGCGCGGCGATCTCTCGTTGCTGAATCTGAATTTGCCCGCCGACCTGCTGCTGCTCTTCGATGGCGATTGGCTCGCCCGGCTGAAACACTCGCACCGGAATCATGCCGTACCGTTCGATTAGATCGGCGCGCCCATCGGTCTCGTCACGAAGTTGACCGATAAATGCTAACGCGCACAGGCCAATCATGGTGTAGTTAACCACCGGTGTCGTGCGCGAGGGAATGTTGTCTCGAAGAGGAATCATGCTGAAATTCTAAATCCTCGATTCGACCCAAGGAGTCCATTGACACTTCACCGGTCATCGTAGCGGGATTTCGTAGAATTGCGAAGCCAAGCAATCCAGCGAGACGACGCCCTCGCACGCCAGAGTTTCACAGCAACGGCGAGTGACGTGAAATGAAGGACCAACTCTGGCCCACAACTGCCTTTCGTCAAATAGCGAGTTTCTCTAAGATTCTAGTGAGGCTGTGCCTCAGACCGGCGCGAGCTATCGCTCCGTTGGGGCGGCCCGCTCCCCGAAAAACCTGCGGACGGTGCCCGTCGCTGAAAACTTGAATCACTTGTAACGAAGAACCTGATACGAGCTTTTCTGGTATGACGGTTCGGTGTCGAACCGATCGTACTGGGGCGAAACGTGAAGTCTGCCCTGGAGTCCAGCGATTTATGCCGACGGTCGATGAAGCACTGCAGATCGGGTGGAAGCAGCACCAGTCAGGTGATGTCCGCGGGGCCGAACATGTCTATCGGCAGGTTCTACAGGTCGCGGCATCCAACGAGAACGCTTGGTGTTTTCTTGGCATGGTCTGCCATGATCAGGCGCGCTATGAAGATGCCGTGGAAGCGTATGGCCGTGCTCTGGCAATTCGGGCAGACTTTCCCGTCGCACTAAGCAACTTGGGAAACACACTGAAGCAACTCGGCCGCCTGGATGAAGCCATCGCAAGCTGCCAGAAGGCGCTGGAATACAATCCCGATTATTCGACTGCATACAACAATTTGGGTGTTGCCTATGTTGCGAAGGGCGACATGGATGCGGCGAAGGCGACCTTTGAAAAGTCGCTCGAGCTGATGCCCGATGGTGTCGTCGCGCATTCGAACTTGGGAGCCGCACTGGTCCGCCAGGGTGATTTCAAAACTGGCACGGAGCAATCCGAGGCGGCGTTGAAGATCGACCCCAAGTACGCCGAAGCCCACAAGAATCTTGCCATTGTCTGGCTGCTGACGGGCGATTTTGAGCGCGGCTGGCCGGAATACGAATGGCGTTGGCGGTGCCCGGAGAATTCTCTGCCATCGATCAGCCAGCCCATGTGGGACGGCTCGCCGCTGCAGGGGCGCACGATTCTCCTGGTCGCCGAACAAGGGCTCGGCGATACCCTGCATTTCGTTCGGTACGCCAAACTGCTGAGGCTGCAGGGGGCACACGTGATCGTCGCGGCGCAGAAGCCTTTGCTACCGATCCTGGCCGAATGCCCCGGAGTCGATCAGTGGGTCGAACTTGACGGCACCTATCCGGCATTTGACACCTGGGCACCGTTGGTCAGCCTGCCAGGGTTGGTCAAGACCACGCTCGCATCGATCCCCGCTGAGATTCCCTATTTGACGGCCGATCCGGCGTTGGTGCAGACGTGGTCAGATCGTCTGGCTGTGTATCCAGGATTTCGCATTGGAATCGCCTGGCAGGGAAGTGCCGATTTTCACGCGGACCGGCAACGTTCCATTGCATTGGGGCTGTTCGCTCCGTTAGCGGAGATTCCAGGAGTCCAGTTGTTCAGCCTGCAGAAGGGTTTCGGCAGCGAACAGATTGCGGCGCTTAATGGACAGTTTGACGTCGTCGACTTTGGCGACGAACTCGATGCAAACGCAGGGCCATTCATGGACACTGCCGCGATCATGCAGTGTATGGATCTCGTTGTGTCTTCCGATACCAGTGTGCCGCATCTAGCTGGCGCGTTGGGCGTCGAAATCTGGATGGCGCTTTCCTTGTCGCCTGACTGGCGATGGCTGTTGGACCGTGATGATTCCCCCTGGTATCCGTCGATGCGGCTATTTCGGCAACGGACAATGGGAGATTGGAACGACGTCTTTCAACGGATCGCGACGGCCTTGCGGCCGCGTGCTGAAAGCAAATGCGGCGTAAGAAACATCGTCACTGCGGACCAGCAACCCGTTGTCGACACAATCAGTCATGAACGACCAGCTTCAATTGACGCCGAGCGCCATGACTCGACACCAATTCACATCGCCGGCTTTAACCGGTTGCACACATGCCAGCATGGTGTGCTGCTGTTCAACAAGAACGACATGTACATCGGCCGGTCGCTAGAACGCTACGGTGAGTTTTCTGAAGGAGAGCTTGAGTTTTTCGAATCAGTTGTCCGGCTTGGCGATACCGTGGTTGAAGCCGGGGCGAATATTGGCGCACACACCGTGCGGCTAGCCCAACTCGTTGGGGAAGCGGGAAAGGTGCATGCCTTCGAGCCGCAGCGGGTCGTCTTTCAGTCGCTGTGTGCCAACGTCGCGCTCAACGGGCTTGCCAACGTGTTCTCGCATCATGCCGCGCTGGGGCGGGAGCCCGGGCAGTTGATCGTTCCAGCGTTGGATTACGGCAAAGAGAATAACTTTGGTGGTCTGGGCTTGGGGGGCTATTCGCGTGGCGAACCCGTTGCGGTCGAGACGATCGACGGTCTGCAGTTGAGCAGCTGCGGCTTTATCAAGATTGATGTCGAAGGGATGGAACAGGACGTCGTGCAGGGCGCGCGAGAGACCATCTTGCAACATCGGCCAGTGCTGTATGTCGAAAACGACCGTGCCGAGCATTCAGCGGCACTGATCGCGCAGATCATGGGTCTGGGGTATCGCCTGTACTGGCACTTGCCAAAGATGTTCCGCGCAGATAACTATTACGAGAATTCAGCCAACGTCTTTGGCGAAATCGTCTCGGTGAACATGATCTGTGTCGATGAAGACTCGGAGCTGGTCTTCGGAGATTTGCGATTGATCACCGAGCCCGAAAGCGACTGGAGCAGTCAACAATAACCCGGAATTCATCTAGCAGGAGATCGCTTTGTGACTTTGAGATCGACGATACCTGTAGAGACGGCGCCTGGCGAACTGATCGACAAGATCACGATCTTGGAGATCAAGGCTGAAAGGATTCAGGACGCGGAAAAGGTCCGAAACGTCCAGGTCGAATTGCAAACGCTGGCCAACGCGCGAGATCAAGCGATTTCAGCTACGGCAGAACTGGAAGAATTGACCGTGCAACTCAAGTCGGCCAATCAGCAGTTATGGGACATTGAAGACGATATTCGCGACTGCGAACGCGAGAAGGATTTCGGCGACAAGTTCATCCAACTTGCCCGCTCCGTCTACCGCAGCAACGACCGTCGGG
>JASLRF010000562.1 GCA_030744095.1 Pirellulaceae bacterium
CAACCTTCCGTCGAGCGTACAATCTCAGCGTCGCATCGCCCTGTCGGAATAGAAAAGCGTAAACAAAACCCGAACGATCGCCCAGCTCAAGCAATACTAACTTTGGCGCAGCCTAGAGCCGATCCAAATCGCCAGACGAACGAGAGCGGAGCGTCTGTGCTCGCTGGGATAGCCTACATGAACAATGCGGACTGTGTACGTTTGTTACTCGAAGGCGGAGTGGACCCAAATGCTGCCGAGGAACATACCGGCGAGACGCCACTTCACAACTGCTTGGCCAAGCCGGACGGCGATCGACACGCCGTGGTCAAACTTCTCATCGAACATGGAGCTGACCCGAATCGACGTACATTCCCCGGCGTGAAGACTTTGGGTTTTTGGCGGGATGTGCGCACGCGTGGTGAAACTCCACTGCACCGTGCGGCCGCGTACGCTAAGAAGAAAACAATTCGGTTACTCTTGAAAGCAGGCGCGGACAAGGCGGTTCGAGATGCAAACGGTGACTCGCCGCAGAGTTGGGCAAGTTGGCATTGGCGTCCAAAGCCTCTAATCGACTTGCTAAACCCGCAGGAGTAGACGATTCGTCCACGGCCGTGTGCAACGACACCATCGCGCAGTTCAAATCAACTCACCCGGAGTGTACAGTGGAGGCGTACGCGATCGGTCGGGCCGGTTTCAAGTGGAAAGTCAGTGCCGCCGGCCCAGTGATGCTTGACGTTACATGCGCTGATCGACCCCAACTTCCTGCCCGATGATCTCAAGCTCTGGGCCACGTAACAAGCAAGGTGCATCATATGCTAAGGCTTCAGTCGTTTCTGTTTCTGTGGTTCTTGGCCACAACCGCCGCAAGCGCAGACGAATCTGTCACTGCTGTGATGAGTGCGACGTTCAAGATTGCCAACAAGAGTTCGTCGGCTACCTGCTTCATCATCGGCGCACCGGCACAGTCCGACGTGGGACAGCAGGAATTGATCTTACTCACAGCCGCACACGTCTTTGAGAAGATGTCCGGCGACGAATGTCACATCGTATTGCGAAAAAAGCGCGGCGATGGCACTTTTCTTCGCGACGAAGTGACACTCAGAATTCGTTCGGCAGAAAAACCGCTGTGGGTTAGACACTCGGATGTCGATGTTGCCGCAATTAGATTCCAGCTGCCGTCGGAACGATCAATCACGGCGCTGGATTTAGATCAGATTGCCGGCGAGCCAATGATCAAGAAAGGCAAACTCGTCTGTGCCAATGAAGTATGGATTCCCGGTTATCCTGCACAGTTGGAGGCCAACAGCGCCGGCTTCCCCGTTCTCCGACAAGGTACGGTGGCAAGTTTTCCGTTGATGCCAATCAATCACAACAAAACCTATTTAGTGGACTCAAGCACATTTGGAGGTGATAGCGGGGCACCAGTGCTGCTTGGTAGCGGCAAGCACCCAGACAAGCAAACGCGACAACCCATCATTGTTGGATTGGTCATTGGGCACCACCGGGAGACGACAAAAACGGTCACGCCCATCGAAGAGCGTACCGTACATCGGCCATTGGGGTTGGCGATCGTTGTTCATGGTGAGTTCATCCGCCAGACGGTGGATTTGCTTCGCAAATCACAAGAACCGCCTGTCACGACGGCGAGGCCGCGGCGCTCGAACAGCTAGCCAGACATTCTCGAATCCGGCTCACCATTTCTTCCATGCTGAACGGTTTGACGAAGATCGCTTCTAGCAGCTCAAAGTCTTCGAATAACTCGACGACTTTGAAATCCTCAAAGGCGGACATGAGCATCATCGGCGTGCGAGCATAGCGAATATCCTGGCGAAGGCGGCGGCAGAGATCCGTGCCCAGGATCTTTGGCATCTGGTAATCCGCGATTATGAGATCGAATTGACTCTGTTGGGCCAGGTGCAATGCCTCACCCCCGTCAAGTGCAACGGTCGCCGAAAACCCGGCATCTTCCAGGTTGAAACACAGTGCGTTGGCGAAAATTCTATTGTCTTCTGCCACGAGAATTCGACTGGGTTGAGCTTTCAACGTTGTGTCCTCTCTCAAGCGGCTTATTGCCCGCATATCGTATTTCTCAGACCAGGTTACGGTTGGCTCGAATCCTGTGACGTCTTTCACTGGTCGCCTTGTGTCACAGGCGAATTCACCGGCTCGGAATTCGGTAGTTCTATCGTTGTCACGCCATCGGGCAACCATCGCACGACTTTGCAGTGACTGGAATACTTCAACGAATCGGCATCTTGCGTAATGCTTACCACGCGAGAAACCGCGCGAGATCCATCGGGCAGATAGAGAATCAACAGCTCGGACTTGGGGCGTCTTTTGGTTTGGAAGCAGATCCCGCCCAGTGACAGGTTTTGGCCCGTGGCGTTCGGTCTGGGAGGATTAGGAGGGATCTTCTGACCGTTGAGTTCCTTGAATCCAAGGATTGCCGTGTATGTCACACGCTGATTACTTCGACGCTCATCGGCTGGTTTCTGGTTGTCTTCGACGTTTGTCATTGCGAGCAGACTCTGCCAAACAGGATTTCACTTCCACGAAGAATTGATAGCCTGTACTATGAGTAGCTTACAATGCGGCCTTAGTCCAACGGATTCCCAAGCGGGGTCTGCGTATTGCAAGGGGCATGAAATGCACCGTCGCCGACGATCATGGCGTGTCTCACAGGCCGGCGGGGTGTTATGAACTTGCGAATCTCGGGCATTCGCCCTGCATTACGAGTGCAGGACGATGTAGGCCCCTTGACCCCCAACACCTTGATTACCCTGGCGGTCATTG
>JASLRF010000563.1 GCA_030744095.1 Pirellulaceae bacterium
TCCAGTTGAATCTGACGCAGGTCCACTCCATCCAGTGCGATCGTGCCGACGGTCGGATCATAGAATCGGGCAACCAGATTGCAGAGCGTCGTCTTGCCCGCCCCGCTCCGTCCGACCAGTGCACAGGTTGTCCCGGCGGGCACTTCCAAGGAGACATCCGTCAACACCAATTGCTGACTGTTGGGATAGCGAAATCCAGTCGCGGAAAAGGAAATGGTACCAGTAACCTGATTGACATCGATCGCGTTTACATCGATGTCGAGCGACAACTCGTTGGGTTCTTCCAGCAGGTCCAACACGCGGTCCAGACCCGCAAGTTGATTTTGGAAAGATGTCGCGCTGCCGGCCAACGTCGCCAGTGGCTCCAACAACATGGCCAAATAGAAGAGAAACATGGTCAAGTCGCCGAAGGTCATCTGTTCTTGCATGATCTGATAGCCGCCATAGACCAGCAGCGAGGTCGAGGCCACTGGAATCAACAAGTCCCAAATGACCTCGATCATGCGGGCCCACCACCAAACGAACAACTGCTGGCGAACCAGAAGGTGATTGCCAAGCACGAAACGACCGCGTTCGCTCCGTTCTCGAGTAAACGCGCGGACAACGCGCATGCCACCAAATGCCTCGGTCGAATGGCTGTCGATATCCTGACGTTGTTTTCTCACGTCACGGTACATCGGGCGAATACGACCAACCCATGTGCGATGCGTCACATATACCAACGGGACCATCGCGATACCAGCCACCATCATCCGCCAATCAACCAAGGCCAACACGACCAGGCTTCCGATCAGTTGGATGATCGCTCGCCAAGGATTGTAGATCATGCTGAAGATCAATTCGGCCGCACCACCGGCGTCCTCGCGAAGCAGACTGGCGGCGCCGCCCGATTTGAGTTCATACACTCGATGCAAGGGCAGTCTTACAGCGTGTTCGAAGGTCCTTTTTCTTAGAGCGACTTGAACCTGATTGACAATCTTCGTGGCTCGCCAACGGCCCCACAAATGGACCAATGTGGCGGCGATCGACAAGGCGATGATTCCACCCGCGATCAAAAACAACAATGCGACTTTGCTTTCGGGCAAGTGAGTTGCCCATGCGACGGGAATCGGTTGATCGTCCACAACGTAGTCGATCACCAGCTTGATACCGACCGGTGGAACCAGTTTTAGCAACGTTGCAACCGTCAATGACGCGAGCGCCAACACCAACGTTGCGCGGAAGCCGGCTAGCAATCCGAAAAAAGCCACAAAGAGCTTTGCAAAAGAACGTTGCGACGATGATTCTTGCCGAGGCGCAGGTTGACCATGTCCCCGTGCCGTGGGTTCGTTCTGTCTGGTTGATTGGTAGTGTTTGAATCGTTGGCGACTGCTGATGCCGGTCATGCGAATGCGTTTGCCTGGCAATGAAGGATAGGGGGATTGCTTGCAGAAAGGAGTTGCCGATTGGTAGGTATCATTGGCCGGATGGCACCTGTGAAACGGCTGGTGCCGTATATCAAGTTCCCGTTCGGCAAGCGGGAACGGCCGATTTTCAAACTGCCTGTGGAACGTCGCAAATATGATCAACGTCCGATTGAAATCCCAGGGCTGGATTTCACTGATCTGCGAGGATCTACTGGCTTACTTGCATTCTAAGCGGGGAGTGCAAATGATTGCAGAGTCGACTCCGAGAAATTGGCCGAGAAATCCAGGGATTCTGAATTGTGAACCGCGCATTTGTCTCTAAGCATTGCTTAGGCGCCGGCTGGAAATCGGACAGTCGCCGCCAGTCATTGGGCTGTTTGGCCCGGAAAAGGGCCGCTATCTTGACCAATTCACATCGGCGCAGAGTGAGATTCGACTCATGCCAAACTCAGACTTTAGCAGCTTTCAGCCATCCCTGTTTCACTTTCTTAAGACATTGACCGCGAATAACAACCGCGATTGGTTTCAACAGAACAAGACAAAGTACGAAGAACAGCTGTTAGCGCCGTGCCTGGCGTTCATTCGATCGTTTCAACCGCACCTCAAACGTGTGTCACCGTATTTTCTGGTCGACGATCGTCGCGTTGGTGGGTCATTGATGCGAATCTATCGAGACACCCGCTTCGCCAAAGACAAGACTCCCTATAAGACGAATGTGGGGATTCACTTCCGTCACGAGATGGGCAAGGACGTACATTGTCCTGGCTTCTATGTTCATCTAGCGCCCGGCGAGTGTTTCTTGGGGGCCGGAATCTGGCACCCCGACTCGGAGGCTCTGAAGAAGATTCGCCAGGCGATTGCCGACGAACCAGCGAAGTGGAAACGGGCTCGAGATCAGAAGAAGTTCCGTTCTCATTTTGATCTCGTCGGCGACAGCTTGAAAACGGCACCGCGCGACTTTCCCAAAGACCACCCGCTAATTGAAGATCTTCGGCGGAAGGATTTTATTGGCATCAAGAGACTCCGCCAAGCCGATGTGCAGGATGGAGGCTTCATGAAAGCAACCGCCGATGCATTTACTGCCAGCCGTGTGTACATTCGATTCTTGTGTGATGCCTTGCGAATCCCATCTTAGTTTCCAATGTACTTTGCGTACACTGTCTTGGCCTCGGTGATATCTTCCGTGCCACCGATGATCGCGCGGCCATCCGGGAAGACCGTGATCAAATAGTCATCGACTGCCAGTCGCAACAGGAAACGATTGCCGCTCACTTCTCCCACGCCTCGCAGTTTCTCTGCCAGGCTTTCCAAGGACAGAGGCTGGCGATCCGGGAAGCTCAATTGGACTGCATTGCGGCCACACAGAATTGCCGTGTGGCTACCTCGTTGGCCCACCAGCCAAGGGAATTTTCGCTGATCACACGTTTCGCACTCAATTCCCTGCAGTGAATCAAGCTTTACTTGGCGAACTCGATTGTCCCAAAGCTCAAACACCATCAACGTGCGGTTGATTGCTTCTCGATGACCGCTCAGAATCTTGATCGCTTCACACGCTTCGATTGAAGCGATGACGTTGATGATGGGCCCGAGGATTCCGGCTGTATCACATGTGGGCGTCGACCCAGGAGGCGGAGATTCCGGCATCAAACAACGCAGGCAGGGCGTGTCGCCGGGGAGGATGGTCATCGTTTGTCCTTCCGCGCCGATACAGCCACCGTAGACCCACGGAATGTTGAAGTTGATCGAGGCATCGTTGAGCAGATATCTTGTTTCGAAATTGTCTGTACCGTCCAGGATCATCTCGACACCATCGACCAACGACGCGATGTTGGTGTGATCGACGTCGGCCACAATGGCTTCGATTTCGACATCGGAATTGATGGCCCGCAACTTATTCTGCGCTGCGATGGCCTTCGGAATGCCCGCCGCCACGTCTTGCTCGTCATACAACACCTGGCGTTGCAGGTTGTTCAATTCGAGAAAATCGCGATCGACGATTCTCAAATGGCCGACGCCCGCTCGGGCGAGCGTATTGGCTAGCACGGAACCCAACGCGCCGCAGCCGCAGATCAATGCTCTGCTTGTGGACAGTTGCTGCTGACCGGATTTCCCAAGCGGCGGATACCGCATCTGGCGGATGTAACGATCAAGATGTGAAGCGTCGTCTGTCACGCCAAGCTGACCTTTCGCGGGAATCGATTGCGGTTGTCCAAGGTTTCAAAAAACAGGCCTACAGTTGTGTGATGAGATATCCGGCATAATCACCGGCCGGCGCGAGGTCGCGTTGGATTCGATCACACTCGTTGCGGGCCTCGGCCACGGAGCCGGTCTCATTCAACTGTCTTTGTGCCACGATGGGAAGCGGACAAGCCGCGACGGCATCATGAAATCGAGCTGGCTCGCTCACCTGGCACACAACCAAGTCAGCCCAATCAGCAGCGTTGACCGCGGTTTCGGCGTGAAAATATTGCGCCAGAAGCAAGTTCGGCGCGGCGTTGTGTAACGCCGGATCCGACACCGCAATATCCGTTGGCAAAATGACCACTGCCACTGAGCCCAACCGACCAAGTTCGGTAAGCTGCTTTTCGATATTGGCTGGATCTGTAAGTTGGGCGATTACGACGACTCCGGCTTGTGACGCGCGGCAACAGATCGATTCAACAGGATCGACCAAGACCATCGCAGCCGACGCGTCGCGAAATGTCGCCACGTACTGGTCGACTGGTTCCGCCAAACTGATTCTCCGCTGGCTGCCGACGCCACGCAGGACCCAACGTTTTCCTTCCCAGAGCAGGTTGCGTCCGGCAGCACCCAGACGACGAATACCGATCGTTTGATCATACGTTGTGACAACTCGCGACTCTTCGCGCAGCTCAACATGGACATCGTACAGCGCGGGCAAATGCGGCGACCAGAAGCATGGATCGGGCACTGCTGCGGCACCGAGCAGCGTTGGTCCGGTTCCCATGTCGCGCAACGCAATTGTCGCCGGGAGCGTGTGGCTGAGCGTGCAGAGCGGTCCGTGGATCCAACCTGATACCGTTCGCGCGTCGTCTGGGCCGCTGCGACCGACGCGGGCATAGACATGCGCCATACTATCGGTTACGCGACCGTAAAAAATGTCCATCTTTGCCTTCAACCAGTTGTTGCCACACCGGTAGCTGTTATGCGGACTGTTCTCGGAGTTGGTCAGCCAGCGCATCCCGGAGAAAACTTCCCGTAATGGACTGTTCGCAGTGGGCCACTTTTTCCGGCGTGCC
>JASLRF010000564.1 GCA_030744095.1 Pirellulaceae bacterium
GTCTTGGATGACGGAGCAGGGCGACCTGGGCCAGGCGACGGAATTGGCGGCATTCGAACACCAGAAGCGAGGGCAAAAGAAAACGAATAACGCCAAAAAGAAAAAACAGAAGCGGCAGAAGAAAG
The DNA here is from genome assembly GCA_030744095.1 of Pirellulaceae bacterium. Next base: position 126 of record JASLRF010000564.1, read on the forward strand.
CGCCGTAATCCAGCCGCCTGTTGATGTTGTTAAGGTCCGCCATCTTCATTCCGTCCAAAATAAAACTCCAGATCTTCGTCTCGCTGTCGCCGCGTCAGCAGGCTACCGATACACACGAGGATTGCCGAGGCTGGAAACGCGTACATGAACGGATGAAGATTTACGAAGCCGTCGAACGGTCTGAACAAGACAATTACGACGTAGATGAAACCGCCGCCGAGCAGCCCGGCTAGGATCCCTGCGGACGTTGCCCGTTTCCAATACAACGTCGCCAGGCTCGGCCAAAAAAGTACAGAGGCCGATCCACCTGCATAGTGAATCACCAACGGGATCAAGAATGGCGGCTTGGAAAACGCCAACGTCAATACCAAGGCACCCGCTGCCGCAGTCACAGAATAGGCCAGCATTCGTTGCCATTGCTCACCCAACTTCAGCTGGAACGTTTTCTGCATCAAGTCGCGTACAACGGAACCGCTCACGACAAGCAGCGCCGAATCCACGGTTGACATGACCGCGGCGAACGGCGCAGCGATCAGCACGCCGGCCAACCAGGCGGGGGCAACCAGTTTCGCCATTTCCGGCACGGCTTGATCCGAGTCTCCCGGCGCTAGATGTAAGTCCAGGCTCCAAGCGCAATTCATCGTGATCAAACTACTGCCATACATCAAAAGCAAATAAGGTGCCAGGAGCATGAGCGCACGGCGCAACGCTCGGGTATCTCGAAAGGCCAACATCCGTGGCACCGCCGTCGGCATCAGCACGCCTCCAATCCCTCGCAACAGGACCATCGACAGCGCCAAGCTCAACGGCAAATATGGGTTCTCCGTCGGTACGGGGCCCTGTTGGCCACTCTCCAGTTCTTTGACGATCTTCTCGGGGCCAGGCCCATAAAGGTAAGTGTGCTGTCGCGGTTCCAATCCTCGATGTTGCGCCGTCGGGTCGGGACGTTCCGCCAGTTTTAGTGTGGCTTCACGCATACCGCCCGCCGCATGGATCGCGAACGGAACCAGCAAGACGATTCCGACGATCATTACGATCCCCTGCATCGTGTCTGTCCAGGAAACAGCGCGAAAACCTCCGTAGGTCGTATAGGCGACGACCGAAACGGCAAACAGAATCAGACCCATCTGGTGACTGGTCCCCAGAATGCTCTGCAGAATCCTCGCGCCGGCAATGAACTGGGCCATCAAATAAACAGTGGTCAAGACCACGATCATCGCCGCGTAGACACTACCAATCGCATCACTTCGATATCGATCGCGCAGCAAATCGACCAATGTCAATGCACCAGTTTGTCGTGCAAGCCGATTGATCCGCTTGCCCACCAGTCCGAGTCCCGCGATAGCTGTCACCATCGATCCGCTGACCCAAAAGGCGATCGTCCAACCATAGGAATAAACAAGCGAGGGATAGCCCAGGAACGAGCCGCCGCTGGCCAACGTCGCCACCCAAGACAATGCCAGGACCCATGGCCCAAAGCTGCGCCCTGCGACGTAATATTCGACCTCAAAGTCGGCGCCGCGTTGATATCGGTGCGCGATGATTGCAATCGCAAAAACGCCCAACATATAGCCGACAAAAGGGATCAAGATGGCCGGATCGCGCTGAGTAAGCTCGTACCACCTGGTGGTGGTTTCCGAGATTTGGCTCAATAACAGAATATCGTCATGCATGAAACAGAAAGCTTGTATCAGGTTCTATCAATGATCGCTTTGTCAGACACTGATTCAAACGTGTCCCGCCCAGCGCGAATCGCTACGGCGCATGCCCTCTGGGACTTCAACGTAAGGCTCGTCGTCCTTCATCAAGAACACCGCAAACAGCCAGGTCACGACAATTGTGGCCAGCCAAGGTACGACCAATCCCCACATGACCCAGGCGGGTACCCCCAGAATCAGACTTGGTTGTTCCGGCCGTTGTTCGGGAGGCACATATCCCTGGGTATAGAGAATGACGCTTGAAACGGTCAGCGCCACCACGATGATGCCGAAGACAACGCGGGCTTCATACCAGCATTGCTGCGCGTGCCTCGCTTGATGCTTCAAGAACGACTGACGTTGTGTGTCGTTGTTCATTGCATGTCCATTGTTTCTATGGTGACTCGTCGTCGACGATGAAGACAGGTGTTTCGCCCGGCGCGGGAGAGTTCGTGAACGTTCCACGTGCTAACACAGCCTCGCGTCCACCGAATTCCTCAATCCGTGCCTGCTGATCGGATTTGGCCCGCGCATCGACCGCCTCTGGATCAAGAATCGTGCGCAGTTCGGCTTCCAATTCCGCCAGCACCGCTGCAAATGCCGGAACCTCTGCGAGGTCATTCGTTTCATCGGGATCCGCCTCCAAGTCGAACAGTTGTGGCGGGTCACCAATGTAGTGGATGTACTTCATCTTGCCGCGTCGCAACATGTAACTGGCGCTGCGCGTGGCGACGGCGTGATATTCGCTAAACGCTGCTCGGTCGAGCTGCTCGCCCGCCGCGATCGGCCACAGTGAACTCCCCGGCAACTGCTGCTCGAAATCATTCAGCGAGACGCCCGCGGATTGGAGGATTGTCTGATAACAGTCGACCAACGTGACCGGATCGTCCGTCACGTGCCCCCGAGGCACATCCGAGCCAGCTAGGATCAATGGAATCGCTGCCGATTCTTCGTACATCGTGAACTTGCCCCACAACCCGCGGCGCCCCATGCTCTCGCCGTGATCGGTCGTGTAAAGCACGCGAGTGGAATCCGCTAATCCACTTGCTTCCAACGCGGCCAGCACGCGGCCGACTTGTCGATCGAGGTGCGTGCAACAACCGTAATATGCAGCCGCCATTCGCCGAATCTCCTCTTCAGTCAGTGGCTGCTCCCAGTTCATCACCCGGCGGGTCTCGGCAATGGATGGATGATCAGGACGTTCATCGGGTCGACTCTGTACCGGCAACGAAATCTGATCCAGTGGATACATGTCGTACAATTCCGGCGGTGCCACATACGGCGGGTGGGGGCAGACGAACGACGCGAACAGCACCCACGGCTGGGAGTCGGGATTATCCGCCTGTCGCTGCAACCATTGCTCGGTGTGGTCGGCGATGTTGACGTCATAGTCAATGTATGTCGAATCGCCTGGACCGGCCTCGACGACGCCTTGTCGCATGCCAACACGCGATGGTGCGTTATCACGAATACAACCACGCAGATCACCGATGCCGTCGACAACGTTCAGCGGAATCTCGTGTTGTTGGAATCCGTCCATATCGTTGGAATTGCGAAAATGCAGTTTCCCAATCGATTCGACACGATGCCCCGCGTCGATCAATCGATGCCCCCAACCACACGGTTCTCCGGAATAAGGAAAGGCGTTGTCCCAATGGCCCGTCTGGTGCACATAGCGACCAGTAGCCAGAGACGCGCGGGCCGGCACGCAGATTGGGCAGTTTGTATAGGCCGAAGTGAATCGCGTTCCGCGCGCGGCCAAGGCGTCCAGATTGGGTGTCTGAACCAATGGATGCCCGTAACATCCTAGCGCATCCCGGTTGTGCTGATCCGAGATAATAAACAGTAAGTTCTTGGGTTTCATGGTGATTTCTTGTGGCAATGTCGCTTGGATGTCGCTACATATCTGTTGTTGAAGGGGCACGCACCACCGTCGTAGCATGTGCCCCGAGCCAAAGGCGGCCAGCAGTATAAACGAATGTGGGGCGAAAATCGCCAGGCCCGCACCGGCTCGATTCTCTTTCAGAGCCAACGCCATGGCGAGTAGAATCATGGTTCGTGTTTTTGCTTCGAATGACGGTTCGACGCTGAGACAGCGAGAAGTGACCACAAGACCCACCAACCCGCTCCCATCTACGTCCAGGCGACATCGTAGCCCATCACGGCGAGACGATTCACCGGGCAGATGCGAACCGTTCGGCGACGCGTCACCGACGCGCATCCGCCATGGTGTTCAAAGGCGAGAGCTGCCAGCGCGACGCGCTCGCTTACGACCGCTACGAACAAGCGTTGAAAGGGCAGCATGAGGCGCTTGGAATCACGGAGTAAGGATAGGTGCATCAATAGACACCAGTTAGTGATCGGGCGGCCCTAAGATGCGTGGCGGGCAGACAGAAAGGAACGTGAAATCCGCTCAGTCCTGAAACGGTTTGTTCTGCAAATCGTCTGCTAAGAGCCACGCAAGCGCGTCATGCAATTCGACATCTTCCAGTGCCCGATCCACCGCCGACGCGGCCCGGGCGTCCAAGGGCGGTGTTTGAGTCGACACAGCACTGACACGCGACTGTTTGTTGGATAATGCGACGGTGGCGGCATTGTGAGTGCGTTTGAACTGCGTCGCGTC
>JASLRF010000565.1 GCA_030744095.1 Pirellulaceae bacterium
AAGTCCGATCGCGTCGCGACACTTCGCGTGCAGCTGCGCGAACGCCGCGCGAATCAGATTATCTGGAGCTACACGGTCATCAAATCCACGGCTGTTGCACTGAATCCTGCGCCCGTTGTCGACTCGCTCGGAGGCGTTGCGGTGGACGCAACCATGGTCGCGACGCTAGCTCAAGTGTACGGATTGGAATTGTCCTGGTCACACGCCCGTGTTCTGGTCACCTCGATCGTGCGAGCGGCAGGATGGGTCATGCTCGCTGAAATTGGGACGCACGCGGCGGCGTACGCGTTCAAGGCCCTTACACTCGGATACGGGACCGTCCTGACGGCAATCCCGCAGGGTGCGGCTGCCGGATACGGCTCGTACATTGTGGGGCAAGCTGCACGGTACTACTTTGAACACGGCGCATCCTGGGGCAACGAAGGACCTAAAGCTGTCGTGCATCGAATCCTGGAGGAAACCAACAAGGAATCCGTGCTAGTTCGATTGAAGACAGAGCTTCGCAAGAAACTGGGAAGCAACGTGCACGTGGCCTCGGACGACGGCTGAACATCGAACATCCAACATCCACTGTCCGTTGTTCGATGTTCGATGTTCGATGTTCAACTGGCCAGCAGGGAATTCTGGCCAGATCGCCCCGGCATATGATTTGCATGTTCTCGGCATATTCTGCATTCATTCACAGTAGATGCGTCAAAATGGCAGCGAGATTCACCGGCTTGCCTGTCCGTTACATCCAGATCCTGCAAACCGTTGGAGGGAACCTCCAGGAGAGGGTTTGCCCGCGTCCTCCGAATACGCTGCCGAATCAGGCCAGAAAAACCACGAATTCCGATTCCAAGGAGTCCCCATGTCACAACGTAACCGGCACGATCGCCCGTTGAAGTTTGCCGCATGTGCCGTCGCCGTGGTCGCGGCCGTGGGAAGTTCCGCGTTGGCATCATCCAGCGAAGCGAGCACCATCAACCAGATCGAACGCTATTGCACGGTCAGCTGGCGGAATGCTGGCATCGAACAGCAGGACTGGTCTGACTGTACACAGCAAGCGTTGCAAGAGCTGCTCGAACGCGTCTCTCGCAACCAGCTGCAAGCGGCCGTGCAAAATAACGAGTCGCAAGAGCGCCAGGAGTTGAATCGTACTGTCTGGCGCACCATCAAACGCTGGCAGCGAGCTCCCAGACCGGCCCAACTGGAAGAGTCTTATGTCTGTGGCAGCTGTGATACCCGCCAGGATGCGTGGGATGAAGTCATGAGGGCGGCGAGGCAGCATCTGAGTGAGCGGCAGACACGAATCCTGAAGCTGACTCGCGAAGGCTGGCAAGCCAATGAAATTGCCACTGAACTTCGTATCACGCCCGCTCGGGTCAGTGACGAGAAGTACAAAGCCATTCGTAAATTGCGTCAGCAGTTGGACACGACCGCCTGAGAGGGAGATGAAGCTACGCATCGGGCAGAGGAGGTGTCCGCGGGAAAGTCAGTGCTTGTTCGCAAAGCCAAGCTGCGCGCAGCAGACGCAATTCGCTATTGGGCGGCCCAACGATTTGTAACCCACAGGGCATACCATCGTCGTCCACACCACAGGGGATGGTAATGGCTGGCAGTCCCGCAAAACTCCAAGGCGAATTAAACGCCGGATCACCGGTGGTTTCGAGGCTGGGGGCTGCCATCGTGGTTGATGGCGTGACGGCCAACGCGTTGTTGCCCAGAAGTTCGGACATTTCGTCTCGAAAACGGAGACGGCAATCGACATCTTCGGCATAGTCGACGGCACGCTCCGTCAGACCGGTGTTGATGAGCGACGTAATGTTGGGTCCAAAGTCGTCCGGCCGTTGCGCAAAAATGATCCGGTGATAGGCAGCTGCATCGACGGCCATGATGCGACGATGCCGATCGTGAAGTTTCTCGAAGGAACCGGGCAAGGGCAGGGGAGTTGCAATTCTCTGAGATTTGCCAATCCGATCGATCGCGGCTCGAAAGCAGTTCCGCACGCCGATGGATGCCGCGTCCTCGAAGTAGCCCGCAAGCGGCTGCAAATCGACACGCCAACGAACCGATTCGGGATGCTCAAACAGGAGCCAGTCCAATGAACCTGCCGTGAAGTCCAACGGCCCATCCGCTTCCTTAATAGGGAAACTCTCGCCTTCCCGACAATCCCACATGACCTCCAACGATTCTGGCGTGACCAACGAGAAAAAGACACGTGCGGTATCATGCACATTACGCGCAATCGGACCGGCGTGATCGAGATAGCCGCTGACAGGGATAACGCCGTCGAGCGAAACTTGCCCGAGTGTGGGCTTCACGCCACAAACGCCGCAGTAGCTGGCTGGGCGAATGATCGAACCGCCCGTCTGTGTTCCCATCGCGGCCATGCACATTTGTGCTGCCACGGCGGCCGCGCTCCCGCTACTTGAACCGCCTGGCGTCCGGTCCGTGTTCCAGGGATTGCGCGTCCGAGCTGGATCGAAACAGGCAAATTCTGTCGTGACCGTTTTTCCCAAGATGATGGCGCCCGCCTGTCGCAATTGTCGGACCAATCTGGCATCCGCCGATGCGACGTGATCAGCGCGGGTTGGCGAACCGGCTTTCGTCGGCCAACCGGCAACATCAATGATGTCCTTGATGCCGATCGGGATCCCGTGCAAAAGTCCCGCAAGTTGCCCCTGCTGTGCCTGTTGATCCAGTCGAGCCGCCTCGCGGCGGGCACCGTCGCGATCGACCCGTTCCCAGGCTGCCAACGACGGTTCATAGCGGTCGATTCGCTCGAGGCAAAACTCAACCAGCTCGGCGGCAGCTAATTCACCCGCGCGAATCTGCTGCACGGCTTTCGCAATTGTCGGCAGGCAAGATATCATGGGAATTAGCTTATCGTGTTGAACCAGCGGGCGACAACCGCCGTGCTGGCGTTCTGTCCGGCGAGTCCATCGTTGGGCACTGATTCCCCGCACCAAGCCGCGGTAGCAGTTTATGGGCGAGAATACGCAGTTTCGTGACAAGCTTGTCGATCCGTCGGCGTACATTGCACCCGGTGCTATTGTGCTAGGCGACGTTCAACTTGCGGCCGAGGCGAGCGTTTGGTTTCACGCGGTATTACGCGGTGACTCGGCACCGATTCGTGTGGGTTGCCAAAGCAACGTCCAAGATCTTTGTGTCTTGCACGCGGATCCAGGTTTTCCTTGCATCCTTGGTGATCGAGTGACTGTGGGACATGCGGCGATCGTGCATGGTGCCACCGTCGAAGACGATTGTCTGATCGGGATGCGAGCCGTCGTCATGAACGGCGCGACAATCGGTGCGGGGAGCATTGTGGCTGTTGGGGCAGTGGTCACTGAAGGCACGCAAGTGCCACCCGGTTCGGTCGTGATGGGTGTGCCCGCCACGGTTCGGCGAAAGGTTACTCTCGAAGACCAAAATCGAATTCGACACGCGGCGAACCACTATGTCGAGAATACACGTCATTTCAAACCCCGCGAAGGTCCGTGATGCAAAAAAGAGAATCGTCATTGGTACGCGGCGTCAGCACTGAACATCTGCTCGTCAAGTCGCTCACGCCGCACGTTGGCGACAGCTTCGACGTTGGGACGGTGACCGTTTTTACTGGGCCGAATAACAGTGGCACGACGGAAGTCTTGCACGACATCGCGCGGCTCGCGGCCAAGTTCGATCCGCACGCGGCCGAACGAGAGGACGGCGACACGCCAACCACGCATGTGATCAAAGACTTGACGTTTGTGCCCAAACTCAAGATGGAACGACTCCTCTTCGGCCTGACGACGCACGACGGCGAAGCTGCGGAAGAAGTCACCGTGCAAGGGCTGGGACCGGACTTGAAGACGCCTCATCGACGCAATATTGGTCACGAAATCCGCAACATTCTGTATCGGCCCGTGATTACGGCGCGATCGGTCTGGAATTCGCCGCTGGGTGAGTTCATGCCGTTGCGGTTGTGTTACTTGACCCCGGATGACCGTCATCGCACGATCGAACCATCTCCGGCGCGTGCACCATTGCAAGCCCCAGAAAACCTCCTCCAAGAGCTACAGTACGCCGGCGAACGGACGCATAGCGAATTGGATGCAGCGATCTGTAACGCCTTTGACGGCCTTCATGTGTTGCTGGATGACACCAAGCGGATCCACTTGTCGTTGCGCTCGACCATGTCTCTGCCAGTTCAGGCGGACGACGCGATCGGGGCAGTTCGGCAATTCGAAGCGATGTCGGCGCTCGAAGACCAAGGGGATGGTGTAAAGAATTTGACCAGCATCGTCTTGAGTATGCTGCTGTGCCAGGGGCGTGCCATCGTGCTGGACCATCCGGATGCATTCTTGCATCCACAGCAGTCATGCCAATTGGGCGAGTGGATCGCAGCCCACGCGGCAGAACTTGGTTGCCAGGTTTTTGTGGCGACACGCGATCCAGCGTTTATCGCCGGTCTGTATCAAGGGAGGGCAGATGTTGCGCTGGTGACGTTGAGCCGAAAAGACGAATCGACGTCACTCCGACCTGTTTCCACTGAAGCCAGCCAGAGGCTCGTGCAGTTTCCGTTGTTGGCTAATCAGCAAGCGATCAATGCCCTGTTTTTCGAATGCGCTGTGGTTATTCCCGAAAACGACGACCGGGTGATCTACGAGATGATCGCTCGCCAAGAACTCGGTGCCACGCGTGTGGGCTTTTATCACGCG
>JASLRF010000566.1 GCA_030744095.1 Pirellulaceae bacterium
GACCTGACGGTCGCCATATTTCCGGAGCACAATTTCTTTTGTGCCGCTGGGGTTGATTCGGCGGGAAAGGGCACTAATCAGTGCGTCCATCTTGATGCGACCTTCGGCTGCCGGGCCCTCAGTCCCGTCGTCTTGGGCCAAGCGCGCCTCGTCATCGACCTCGTAAATCAAGATGACGCCGCCCTTCAGATCGACACCCAGCGGAATCTTAAAGGTGCCGGTCGCGGGGTCCCAACTACGGCCGATGGTCATGCCGGCCAGGACTAGCAGGACAAGGACGAGCGAGATCTTCCAACCGTATTCAGCAGCCCGAAACTGTTTAGCCAGGAAACGACCCGCAAGAATTGGTAAGACAAATCCGCAAACGAACACGGCCAACAGGTAGATCACATTCGACAGGGGCGATTCGGTCTGGGCAAGAACCAACGCGTTAAAAGGCATGGCAGGAAGCTTCCTAATTCCATGGATGATGAATGCAGATGTCGGGGTTACGAGGCGTTATCTTGGTCGGCCGATTTCTCATCACCGATCACGCGCGAAATCGCACTGCGCGAAACCCTCAGCTTGGTATTACTTCCTTCGTCGACGCGGATCGTGACTTCATCCGAGTCTTTCGCAACGTTGATCACAACGCCATGAATTCCGCCAATGGTGACGATGCGGTCGTTCTTCTTCAGACTGTCCAACAGGGTCGTCAAATCCTGGCGTTTCTTCCGCTCAGGACGAATCAGCAGGAAGTAGAACATGACCCCGATGATAGCGAACGGGATCCAAGGCAAATCCCACAACGACGGGCTGGCTGGATCGCCATTTTCCTGGGCAAGCAGCACAAACCTTGCTGTGGAGACTGCCGAAAACCACTCCGTCATAAGGAAATCTTTCAATTCTCAATCGTGCGCCCCCTGTTTGCAGGGGCCTTGGCGTTTGCCGTGCGTCCGACTCGGCCAGCGGGTGCGGTCACAGCTGAAACGGCCCAGCCTTGCCGCCGGTTGGGCCACCTCGAACTGAATTTAGCCCGTCATCATAAGATGTTGCGCCACAACGGGCAAGGCCGCCTGACGCCGCAGCGAAGGTGTTTGTTTTGAGTTCGACAAGCCGTTTCTTTGACGGACGAATTCGGAGGTCAATCTCGCCATTTGCGTGGACTCGATTTTACGTATTGGCAGTCCAGTCACGAATCCTCTCGGCGTAAAACTCCATGAATCGGCCCGATTCAATTGCTTGGCGTGTTCTCTTCATCAGCCTTTGGTAGTACGAGAGATTGTGTGCGGAGACCAGTATCGGCCCCAGCATCTCCCGGGCTTGGAAAAGGTGGCGCAGGTAACCTTGACTGTGTCCGCAGGCCGGGCACGGGCACTCGTCCTCAAGTGGGCGAGTTTCCCGTTGGTGTTTTAGATTTCGCAAGCGGATGGTGCCTCGGTCAGTAAATGCCAGAGCATTGCGACCGTTTCGAGTGGGCATAACGCAGTCAAACATGTCAATGCCCCGCCGGATTGCTTCGAGCAGGTCGTGAGGTTTGCCTACGCCCATCAGATACCTTGGTTTATCGGCGGGCAACACGGGGCAAGTGACGTCGAGCATACGATTCCGGTCCGCCTCGTCTTCGCCGACGCTTAGGCCCCCTACGGCGTACCCGGGAAAGTCCAAGTCTGCCAACTGCTGGGCACACTCAATTCGCATCTTCTCGGACAAGCCGCCCTGCACGATTGCAAACTGAGCTTGATCGGTGCGTTGTTGTGCCGCGCGACACCGCACGGCCCACCGCACTGTCCGCTCGTTGGCCTCTCGCACGTCTTTGTCCGGCGCGGGCAGCGCCACGACATGGTCGAGCACCATCGCGATGTCGCTGCCCAGCGTTTCCTGAATGGCGATAGATCGCTCTGGTGATAGTTCTAATAGACTCCCATCGATATGCGAACGAAACACGGCCGCTTCTTCGGTGACCTTGGTGCTTTTTCCCAGGCTGAATAGTTGAAAGCCACCGCTGTCGGTGAGGATGGGGCCATCCCATCCGGAAAACGCATGAAGTCCGCCAAGGTCGGCAACCACGTCTTCTCCGGGACGGATTGCTAGATGATAAGTGTTGCAGAGCATCATCTGAGCGCCCGATTCACGCACCATTGCGGCCGTAAGCGCTTTGACCGTGCCCTGCGTTCCAACTGGCATGAAAGCGGGCAATTCAACGGGACCGTGCGGTGTCTGCAGCGTCGCGCGGCGTGCGCGGCAGTTGGGGTCGGTCGTGTGCAGCTGGAACTGAATTGCGGTCGGCGCCATGAATCGGACTTCGTGCGAATCGCACGGACGTGTCGCGTTCCTGGCACCAGAGGTTCAGCGTTCTCCGGGCGAAGAGACGCTATGACACGGAGCCAGAGAGCCGCTCTTAATTGAAAGAACATCAGCCCGGCCATGGGGCCGGGCTGATGGTAGAGTCATAGACAATTAGGCGATTGACTAAGAGTCAGTCGCCGCGCAGTTTCAGGTTAAGTTGCCCAAGCTTTTCACGCACTTCGTTCAGGCTCGTAACACCAAAGTTCTTGCATTCCAACAAGTCGTCCTGTGACCTCCGAGCCAACTCGCCAATCGTGGAAATGCCAAGTCGGACCATGCACTTACGTGCCCGCACGGACAGGTTGAGATCGGCAATCGGCCGATCCAGTAGCGCTTGCTCGTCCGGCGACATGTTCGATGTGTCAAACGACGGTTCCGGTTCCGAGCGTTCGTGTGCGAACTGACCAAGATCCAAGCCTTTGGAATGCAGCATGTCGCGAATTTCGATCAGCGACGTTTCACCAAAGTTCTTGCTGGTTAGCAATTCCTGCTCTGACGTCCGTGTCAGGTCTCCCAACGAGCGAACCCCCATTTTTTGGAGGCAGTTGCGGCTGCGGACGGACAGTTCGAAGTCGGTCACGGGGATACTCAAGACTTGCGACAAGCGGTCCGTGCGCTTTTGCGCCTCTTCATCGTACAGCTGGTCGCGCGAGCCGAGCGAATCCTTGTAGAACAGACGAGCTTGTTCGTGATCAGGGTAGACGTCGAGGATCCGCTGATAGCAGGATTGGGCAAGGTCATAGCGCTGCATGTCTTCATACATGATGCCCAGGTTCAGCAAGGCACCGACATGTGACGGAAAGCAGTTCGACGCTCGGCTGTACAAAGCCATCGCCTCGTCGTCGTTGCCGCGCCGGTCGTTCTCGACGGCCAGACCGAACATCGCCCCGGCATGAGACTCCGACGATTCGACCGCACGCTCGTACAGCGCAACCACTTCGCTGGGATTGCCACCTAACGAGTTCACCGTAGCAGCGCGCTGATAAAGATACTCAGACGTCTGCTCGATGGGGCCAAAAAGCTGGTCGAGTACGATCATCGCCTGCTTCTTTTCGCCACCGTTGCGCAATGCTTCGGCGATGGCCAAATCGCAGTCATCCGAATTGTAGCCAGAGACTTTCGCCGCTTTGTAGCCAGCGATCGCACCATCGTAATTACCAAGCTCAAATTGTGTCTTGCCGAGGTAAAACTGGGCGACGGCGCCACCATCGGCGCTCGACAAAGTCTGTCGCGCCGTTTCGAATCGGCACAGCAGATAA
>JASLRF010000567.1 GCA_030744095.1 Pirellulaceae bacterium
CGCGATGGCTGTGGGCGTGCCGAGGAGGATGATCTGCACGTCTTTGAACGGCCTACCGACCGTCATGCCGTTGGCGTCGATGCTATACTCGTGGACGTTCTTGTCGTGCTGCGAGCCGCGCATCTTGATAGGGAGAAAGACACAGACCTTGAAGAGGGAGAATGGGAAAGATGGGACGGCGGCCCTGTGGGCCACTGGAATTGGCTGATGGATCATCAGTGACCTTAAAGCAGACTAAAATAGACAAGAGACGCACAAGGCGATCGATGATGCTCATCGATCGCCAGGGTGATCACACGAAGTCGGTGGTCGCAGTCGCAAAGCGACAAGTTCGGCCGTGACGAGGAGGTTATCCCGATCCAACCACGCCGGGAGAAGGCCGCGGAGCCGGGCGGCTGCGGAAGAGGTCCAGAAAAGAGTCGAGCCAAGCATGTGGCTCGATGTCGAGCCGTTCCAGGATCGGAGGTAAGTCGGCCGGAATGAATCCACGTTTGCCCTCGCGGATCACGCGGCCCAAGGTGTCGAGCAGCGAGAGATACTGGTCGCGCGTCATGGGCAGGAAGCCCTTGTTGGAGATCCGCGCCGCACCAATTGGATTGCAACTCGGCACTCGATCGGCGCTGTTGCTCGGAGAGCACATCGTTGCTGGAGGTTGGTACGCTATGGCGCGCTCATCGAGCGCAACGGGCGCCAACCAAGCATCTGCTTCATCCTTCGCCGGCAGCGAAACGGAGTTGCCCATTTCGTCGCTGACTTGCTGCCAACGCGCATGAATCCGGTCAAAAGCCGAAGTAAACTGCGATTGTTCGGGCGTGTCGGCCAAGCCTGCGTGAATCCAGTTGAGGTCCACGTAGATGCTGCAAGCCAGGACGTCAGTCCAGGATGCCAGTTTCGAGCAGTCGAAACGCTTGGCGAAGAAGCGTCCGTCAACGTCGTCTTCGCGGTTGGCGCGACACGCAATCGTCTGGCAGGCCAGGCGCATCATCCAGGAGATGTCCGAGAGTCGGCAACGGTACTCGTCGACGTCTGGCAGGAGCAGACCGACCTCACAAGGTTTGGGGTCGGGAACAGATCCGTCTTCGTTCTTGCGCAGCGGGCAGACAAACCACCAGCGCCAGGCCACTTCCTCGTCAGACCACGTGCTGACAATGTCGGGCCGGTTGCGGAGCACAATGTGGAGGTGATTATCGAGAATCGCGTAGTCCAAAACATCAATGGCCATGACCCCTGCTAACTGGCGAAAGCGGTCCCTCACCCAATCCTTGCGATAGCTGAAGTTCTTGCCCGTGAGTGCATCCCATCCAAACAGATGGCGGCGGCGGACGAGTCGATTCCAACAGTGATAGACACCGACGTGATCGGGGTCGAAGACTTTCGAACGAGGCTTGGCAGGCATTTGTACGCTCCGGCTGACACGATTCGCGAATGAACGCATGTATACACGTATTTGATAGAATATGCAACCACTTCCGGTAGTTCGATATGTACCCCCCGAAACTCTGCTCCTCTACGCGCCAAGCTGCCCATCCTGCCAACTCAACCAACTCAAGGTCTGTGTCTTGTTTTGGTCCCTACGCGCCAAGCTGCCCATCCTACCAACTCAACCAACTCAAGGTCTGTGTCTTGTTTTGGTCATGTGCAGAGTTCAGCTCGATTTTTCAGCCAACTCATGCGTCGTGCTGACTATCTTTTGGAGCCGCTGGACAGTTGGCCGTAGCTGTCGATCCACTCCCGGACGTGAAACGGACGAGGCATGTCTGTCTTCAGGTCGGCAGGAATGTGGGGCACGAACAGCTGCAACCGGAAACGATACCACTCGTAAGTATCTGGTATCGGGGGCTCGGTGCGTCTTGCACCAGTCGAGGGAGACATCGACGAAGGCAACGACCGTGTCTGTTGGATTTTGATGCGCGCCAAATATCATCGCGGCGCGAAGCAGCCTTCACGTCGACCGCTACTGACCGGCGTCGTCATGCTAGCGATGAGTGCCGAAGTCAAGCAGCTCTTCGGTCCGATCGGAGCAGTACACCGAGTCGTTCGATCGTTTCAATCTTCGCGTTTATTTCCGGCATCCGTTGTATTGAACAAGCTCCAATTTGCACTTACGAATTGACGTTTGCAATCGCTTCTTCCCGCGACTTGAGAATTGGCCAAATCGTATCGAACTTGGCCGTCTTTAGAATCTCCTGTCCGACTTTTGAGACACTGCAAACGGCGAATTTTCCACCCGACTTATTCACTTTCTTCCAAACGACCACCATCAGTTCCAGCATGATCGAGCCGAAATAGTCGAGCGCCTCCAGGTCGATAATGGCGTGCTTGGAGTTATTCTTCTCCAACTGTTCAATCAGCGCGTCACATTCGTCACGCACTTCGTCTTCGACCAGCCCGTGAATGTTGGCGACTGCGGCAATAATCAGAGCATCATCGCTCGATTCAACGCGAAAGAACTTGGGTGAACTCATCGGATTACGCTCCTGGCGACATCGTGGTGTCATGTCGTTTCACCAGCGTCACCTCGTTGCCGTCTTGATTGAATAACACGTCATCCATAAACGTCCGCATCAGCAGTAGTCCACGACCGCTGGGTTTTTCCAGATTAGCGGGGTCGGTCGGGTCCGGCAAAACCGATGGATCGAATCCTGGGCCCTCGTCACGAATCTGAAAACGACCCTCTTCTGGCGTCACTTTAGCGTCAACAAAGATTCTACGCTGACGATACGGATTCATGCCCAAACGCTGATCAACTAACGTTCGATATATCGCCCGATCTCCCTCGCGTGCCTTCGAGTCTAGTTCAAGGTTGCCGTGATAGAAAGCGTTGTTCAACGCCTCTTCCAGCGCCACGCAGGTACGAATTCCATTCGTCTCGTCACACAGTTTTGTCTTGCGTATGAAACTGCGCATATAGTTTATCAGTGCGGGGATCATGGTCACGTCGTTTTCGATGACGAATTGACAACCCGTCATACAGTCCATCAATCGACATTGAATCTGTTCTTCCTGTGCCACGGACAGCACGTTTTCAACGGTGTCCACCAGCATACTTGCCAAGGCACTTTTGGGCACATAGCTGGACGCGCCAGTCTGTAATGCCCGTACGGCGATCTCCTCATTTCCCTTGCCAGTCATCAGTATTACGGGGACAAGTGGGTATCGCTTGTTAACCTCGGCAGTCAGTTCAAGGCCGTCCAGGTTGGGCATAATCATGTCTGTCAGGACGATGGTGGGGCAGGCGTGCCCCATCAACTCAAGGGCCTCTTCGCCGTCTCCGGCATAGACGATCTCGATATTGGGCGCTTTTGCCAGCAAACCACCCACGAGTCGGCGGTCGATCGGCGAGTCATCCACAACGAGAACCGTTGCCATCATACGGTAATCCATAGGCGGCACGACGTTACCGCCTCCCCAGCAGGACCAACAACTTTATTTCGCTCATCATAAACCGTAGAAGTTAACGTCTCCACTGGCAAACGCAACTACTGATGACTCCTAACAATACCTGCAAAACCACCGTATTTCCGCCGAGTCGGAGTTTTGGCGGGATCGTGTTAGAAGCTCTTAGAGAAGTCGAGCACGGACGTTGACTAGGGTGTTGGCTCACCTAAAATGAACCCGAAACAACTTGCGAGGTTGTGTCTCGGACCGATCCAGGCTATGGCTCGGTTGCGGCGACCCGCTCCGCCACCAACCTGCGGTCGGTGCCCGCCGCTGAAAACTGGACTCATTTGTAAAGAAAGACCTGATACAAGCATTCTAGCCCTCCTAACCACCCACCTACAGATCGGAATGATATTATTGTGCGATCGCTTGCGGCGCTGCCCGTTTT
>JASLRF010000568.1 GCA_030744095.1 Pirellulaceae bacterium
GGAATCAGGTGCCCGGTTACATCGCAGCACAGATGATTGGTGCAATAATCGGTGCGATCCTTGTCTATCTGTTCTATAAATCCCATCTCGATATCACCGACGAGCCAGAACTCAAGTTAGCAACTTTTTGTACCGCACCGAACATTCGCAATCTGCCACTTAACATGTTTTCCGAGGTCGTCGCGACGTTTGTGCTGGTCTATGCAGCTTTGTGTATTAGTGATCCTTCGTTCAAGCTGGTCGAAGGTGGCAAAGCGATTCCGGTTGGGTTAGGCTCAATCGGCGCGTTGCCAGTCGGGCTGATTGTCTTTGCGATCGGGTTGTCGTTGGGTGGCACCACCGGGTATGCGATCAACCCCGCTCGTGATCTCGGTCCCAGGATCGCTCATGCAATTCTACCAATTCAGGGCAAAGGGAGCAGTGACTGGGGCTATGCCGCCGTTCCGGTGATCGGACCGATCGTCGGTGGCATACTAGCTGCCTGCTTGTATCTTGCCACACCATATTTTGCCACACTGTATCTTGCCACATGAACATACAAGTGCTCGGACGGTGGCATACGGCAACGCGACACGTCAAATGGAATACTGCTGCGTTTGCATCCTGCTTCACGACGTCTTGATTCTCATTGCCCCCGGCACTCTGTTCTGGAACTCGATTCATGGCACGGCGACTTCTTTTAGTCAGCAGTTCGCGTTGTCACCCCCACGGCTATCTTGACCACTGCGAAGCGGAAATACGTCAGTTGTTCTCCGGAGTCAGTGAGGTCTTGTTCGTGCCCTATGCACGGCCTGCCGGGCAAACGCATGAAGCATACACTGACGTTGCGCGAGCGCGCTTCAAGCGAATGGGGTTGAGCCTTAAAGGCATTCACGAGTTTCCTGACCCTCGCGCCGCTGTCGTGGCAACCAAGGGCATCTTTATCGGCGGCGGTAACACGTTTGTGCTGCTGCGAGATCTCTATGCATTGAAGTTGCTTGACGATCTGAGAAAACGAATCGCCGCTGGCGTGCCCTACATGGGGACTTCAGCTGGTTCCAATATCGCGGGACTCTCAATCGGAACTTCCAATGACATGCCGATCGTACAGCCGGCGTCCTTCCTTGCCATAGGCGCTGTGCCCTTCAATCTCAACCCACATTTCCCCGTGGCCCTGCCCGATCCAACGCACCGCGGCGAAACTCGCGATGATCGCCTGCGAGAATTCCATTTCTTCAACTCGCAGCCGATCGTGGCATTACACGAGGACGGTATGCTGCGAGTTGAAGGTCCGCACACGACGCTCGTCGGGCAGCGTGACGCGCTGGTATTTCGACCAGGGCAAGACATCCAACCGATTTCGCCAGGGCCGGTTCTTGATGACGACTTGTTGCCACCATGAATTAGGCGATTTCGTGCAGCGGCTCGATGCCATCGTCGACCAGGTGTTGCGGCCGGCTGCGTAAATCGAATTCGCGCACGGCGCTGAGATTGAGGCCCACGTTTCGGTACAGTGTGGCCAAGACTTCCTGAAAGGTCACCGGGCGATCCTCGGCGTATTCGCCGAGTCGATTCGTAGCGCCAATTACTTGACCAGCACGTATCCCGCCGCCAGCCATGATCGCGCACGATACGCGGGGCCAGTGGTCGCGTCCGGCGTTGCCGTTGATCTTGGGGGTTCGTCCGAATTCGCCCCAGCAGACCACGGACACGTCGCGTAGCATACCGCGTTCGTCCAGGTCCTGTACGAGTGCCGACAAAGCCTGGTCCAACATCGGCATATCTTGGCGAGCACGATCGAAGGCGCCGCCGTGCCAGTCCCAACGACTGAAGTTCAACGACACAACACGTGCACCCGCCTCGACAAGACGTCGCGCGACAAGGAAGTTTTCAGTCACTTTCGGCGCGCCGTCGGCCCGGAATTTTGGATCGCCTTTCCCGTATCGCTCGACCAACTTTGGATCTTCTCTCGAATAGTCCAACGCTTCGGCCAATTCGGATGACGTTAGAATCCCGATGGCCTGCTGCGTGAACGCGTCCAGTCCATCCATGGCACCGCTGTTGTCGCATTCACGACGCAGGCCGTCCAACGTTCCGAGTAGCGCCTTACGGTCACTCAATCGTTCGAGCGTGATGTCCTTCAGCACCATGTTTTCGCGAGACTCGACGGTGCGACTGGCATCGTTACCGCCCATCAAACGAAATGGCGAGTGCTTCACGCCCAAGAAACCACCATTGCCTGGATCTCCCCAAGGCTGATGGCTCGTCTTGTAGAAAAGACTAAGGTGAGGCGGGATCGTCGGGCTCACAGGACCTTGCAGTTTTGACACCCATGCGCCCATCGAAGGCCAACCACCAGCCGGTGGGTTGTTGGAATGCCGGCCGGTGATAGCTTGTGTGGCATAATGGCTGCCGCTGGCTCCAACGATGGTCCGGATCGGAACAAACTTGTCCATCATCCCAGCAATCTTGGGAAACAGCTCACAGATTTCGATGCCAGGAACGTTGGTTGCAATGGGTTGGAATTGTCCACGGATTTCGCTCGGCGCGTCCACTTTGACGTCCCACATGTCTTGATGCGGTGGGCCGCCAGGAAGGAAGATGTTTATGATCGCTTTGTGAGACCGTTTGATACCTGCCCGAGCCTCGGCGGCCAAGAGTTGAGGCAGAGTTAGGCTGCCCATGACCATGCCGCCGATTTTGATAAAGTCGCGGCGCGAAACTCCGTCGCAGAACTGACTCGTGCTGCTGGCGTTTCCACGAATGGTAAGCATGGTTGGTCCTCTTTGATCTCAGGGCAAAACCACCACTGCCACGACAGATGCGGCAACAGTCTCCAACTACTTCTCCGCGACACACAACAAGAGATCCTATCAAAATTCATTGATTTGTCCAGTGAAATCGTTCTTTCCGTCACGCGAGTCGAGGGATCGTTCCGGTCGATCTGGCCAGCGAGCGATCGTTCCATCCCATTTCCTCAAAACGTGTTATGGAAAGAACTGGCTGCGAGGCTGCGGGGCATTCATGATAGAACTGGGGGGCAGGCACATATGGGTTGGAGTGATTGAATTATGCACGAAGCGGTGTCTTCGGATCCCGAGATCCTTTTGCGGCTCGAGTCGATTGGTCGCACCTTCCGGATGGGAGAGGTCGCGGTCGAGGTGCTGAAGGGGATTTCGCTGACCGTGCCGCGCGGTCAGTTTCTTGCGGTGGTGGGACCCAGTGGCTCTGGAAAAACGACGATCTTGAACCTGATTGGCGGACTTGATCTGCCCACGACCGGTCGCCTGTTCTTCCGCGATCGCGAATTAACAACCGCCACTTCGCGCGAGCTGACACGTTATCGCCGCGACCAGATCGGTTTTGTTTTTCAGTTCTACAACCTTGTTCCGAATCTCACAGCACGCGAGAACATCCTGGTCGCCACCGAGATCAGCGCGGACCCGTTGGGCATTGACGAGACGCTTGACCTGGTCGGACTAACGGATCGTGCACACCACTTTCCAGCACAGCTTTCCGGCGGCGAACAGCAACGCGTGGCGATTGCTCGCGCCGTGGCGAAGAACCCCGAGTTGCTTTTGTGCGACGAGCCGACGGGTGCATTGGACTTTGCCACAGGCAAGCTAGTGTTGCGATTGCTTGTCGATCTCAACCAAAAGCTCGGCAAGACCATCATTGTGATCACGCACAATTCGGCGCTGGCCCAGGTTGCCGATCGCGTGACGAATCTGCGTTCGGGAGAGATCTCGGACGATCGAGTAAATACGCAACCAATTCCGCCAGAAGAGGTGATCTGGTGAGAACGCTCAACCGAAAGCTCGTTCGCGAAGTGATTCGCTCCAGCGGCTTGCTGTTGCTGGTCGCCAGCATCATCGCGGTGGGCATTACGTGTTACGTTGCGCTGCAGTCCGCCTACCATAATCTGGATTTGGCGCGGCAGCGATACTATCGCCAATGCCGTATGGCGGACTTTTGGATCGACTTGAAAAAGATGCCGGTTGCCGAGCTTGACGATCTATACCGCGTCGACGGCGTCAGTGAAGTCCACTCTCGCATTCAATCGCTGGCCACCGTCGACTTGCCTGACAAGGATGTGCCGATCAACGCTCAGATCATCTCTTTGCCGGATCGACCAGCGGCCGTGATCAACAACATCGTCTTGCGTCGCGGTGACTACTTTGGCGAGAGTCGGCGTAACGAAGTGATCGTCAGCGACAAGTTTGCCCAGGCAAATGCAATCGCGCCCGGCTCGACAATCCACCTTCTGTTAAACAACCGTCGTCAGGAGTTGATCGTTGTCGGAACGGCGATCAGCAGTGAGTTCACGTATCTGGTCAGCCCTGGTTCGCTGGTGCCCGATCCTGAGCATTTTGGTGTCTTTTATGTCAAGCGGAGTTTCGCCGAGGACGTGTTTGACTCCGAAGCAGCCGCCAATCAGATTGTGGGGCGGCTTGCTCCGGAATCTCGCGAACGCGTGGGTGAGATACTGCGGAAGCTGGAAATCGCGCTGGAACCCTACGGTGTGTTCACGGCAACGAAACTGGAATTCCAGGCTTCACACCAATTCCTCAGTAGTGAAATCGAAGGGCTCGGAGGCATCGCCGCGGTCTTGCCGGTCATCTTTCTGGCGGTCGCTGCCTTGGTGTTGAACATTTTGATCACTCGGATGGCTCGACGCCAGCGTGTCGTGATCGGCACCTTCAAGGCGATTGGATACAGTGACGGACAGATATTTCTTCATTTCTTGATGTATGGTCTGTGTGTTGGAATCGTGGGCGGACTGTTGGGCAGCTTGTTGGGGTATTTGGCTTCGGCCGGCATGACGCTGGTCTACCGGTGGTTCTTCGAGTTCCCTGATCTGGAGAGCGGCTTTTACTGGTACACCCACGCTGTGGGTATCACGGTCAGCATGTTGTGTGCCATCGCCGGAAGTTTCTACGGGGCGCGCACGATGTTGAAGCTGGAACCAGCCGCGGCGATGCGTCCCGAGGCACCCAGAGCGGGTGGCGTGATCTGGATCGAAGTCGTGTTGGCCGGAGTTTGGCGATTCTTGAACGCCCCTTGGCGGATGGCCCTCCGCGGGCTGTTTCGAAATCGGCTTCGTACGTTGACCGGCGTGTTTTCCGCGATGATGGGATCCGGGTTGTTGGTATCCGGATTCATGATGACCGAAGCCCAGAACTTTCTAATCGATTTTCAGTTCCATCGAATGCTCCGCAGTGATGTCGACGTCACATTTGAAAGCGAACGGGGCATCGACGCGCTCTCAGCGATTCCCGGAACGGTATTAAATCGGTGGAATCCAGGGAAATGGGCCGCTATCAGTGCTACCGTTTCTAGGTGCTTGCGGCGGCAGTAGGGCAGCCGTTGCAAGCATGATGTCGGCATCGTTCTTGCACGCTTTCT
>JASLRF010000569.1 GCA_030744095.1 Pirellulaceae bacterium
GGAAGAAGTCGTTGCTGCGGCCGTTTCCGTTCATTCGGGCCGCTGCCACGGTCTTCGACTTGGCTGGGGTGGTTTTTTGGGTAGTTTTGGCCAAAGCGCGACTCCTTCTTTGGTGCGAGTTCAAAACTCGGTGTGGGACCGTTGTTGGTCCGGAAGAAATGCACTCGTGGTGCCAGCTCGCACAAAAAGACCGTGATTGTGCCGCTAAGATGCGTGATGCAAACAGGTTATGATGATTCTCTCCTGTGCCAGTAATCCGCAGCACTCGTTGCATTCCCGCCACAGGGGGTCAACATGTTGCGGAACGGCAACAAGAAAGGTGCGCGCCAAAGCCTGGGGTGAATCTGATTTCGCGCGCAGTGCGCTCGGCCGTGCCGGTGCTACACACCGCTTGTCTAATCGGAGCTGGTCGGCAAGAAAGATCGACCCGAAAGTCTGGGGCCGGTTACTGCCGCTGATGAAGAACGTCGAGCTCGCATTGAATGTGGCTTCGTGCGATAATCCGTCCGTGATTGCCACGACGGCGGACGACGAAACAAGACTACACCGTTTCACATGATTCTCTTTTTCGAGGAAGCAATCCATGACGAAGACAACAACCTTTCTTGTCGCCATCGCAGCAATCGGCTTGATGACGACATTTGCCAGGTCTCAGCCACCGGCTGGTCGTGGTGAGCCCGATGACGGTCCCGATGGTCAATCGCAACGCGGACGTGGTGGTCCGGGTGGGCCGGCTGCCAACTCGGATCGTCCAGGCCGTCCAGGTCCCGATGGTGGTCGCGGTCGCGGTGAAGCTCGCGAACCAGGGAAAGGTCGCGGTGAACGTCGCAGCCAGCGGCCGGATGCCAACTCGGATCGTCCAGGCCGCCCTGGTACTGGGCGAGCTCGTCCAGAGGGCGAACGTCCTGGCGGCAAAGGTCGTGGTGAAGGTCGCGGAACCGCTGGAGGTCGTGAACGTTCGAAAGGTGACCAACCCAGCAACAGAAGTCGTGGTAGCGATGGCCCCGGTCGCGAGCGGACCGGGAGTGATCCCGATGGCGCTGGCCGACGAGAAGGTGGAGATCGTGGCGGCCCTGGCGGTCGTGGTCCTGGTTTCAGTGGCCCGGGCGGTGGAAGGCCGGGCGGACGACCTGGTCTGGGTGGCCCAGGTTTCGGTGGCCCGGGCGGCGGAAGGCCGGGCGGACGACCTGGTCCAGGTGGCCCAGGCTTTGGTGGCCCACCCAGCCCGAAACAGCTGGTTGAAACCGCTATGCGGTTTGACGCCGACAAAGACGGCAAGCTTGACAAGGTGGAACTGACAAAGTTCGCCGAGGCGATGGGTCGCAGGGCGCGCCAGCGGGGCGGTCCAGGTCGACCGGGTGGACCTCGTGCGGGAGGACCCGGCGGGCGTGGCGGTCCAGGTGGACCGGGCAGAGACCGAGGTGGACCTGGTGGAGACCGAGCTGGTCGTCCACAAGGCCCACCCCGTCCAAGCAAGTAGCATCTGTAATAACATCTTAAAGACGCAATCGAACCATCAGGCTGGCGTGGCGGAGTGCTTCGCCACGCCTGTTACAATTGGAAATGTCTCCTAGCGAGGCTGAGCCTCAGGCGGACGCGAGCTATCGTTTGGTCGCGGCGGCCCGCGCTCCGACCGATTTGCGGCCGGTGCCCGTCGCTGAGAACTTGGCTCATTCGACCCATCTCGTCTTGTCAGTCGTCTCTCAAAATCGAAAGGCTGAACCCAGCGCGAAGGTAAGTCAATATGCAAATCCAGTGGTTTCCCGGGCATATGCACAAGGCCCAATTGCAGATCAGGGAAGCACTGCCAAAGGTCGATCTGTTCCTTGAACTACTTGATGCGCGAATCCCGTTCAGCAGCCAAAATCCAATGCTGGCGACTTTGCGCGGCAAGAAGCCGTGCCTGAAACTGCTCAGCAAGAGCGATCTGGCCGACCCAGTGCGGACCTCCCAGTGGCAAACACATCTGGAGCAGCAGAGCAGCGTCAAGGCGCGGGCCGTCACGACCTTACAGCCGGGGAAGATCGCACGACTTACCGATCTGTGCCACAAAATGTTGCCGCATCGTCACGGCCTGGGAAGGCCCATTCGGACGATGATCGTGGGCATTCCCAACGTCGGCAAGTCGACTCTCATCAACATTCTCGCTGGCCGAAAGATCGCCAAGACAGGCAACGAACCGGCCATCACCAAGAGCCAGCAACAGATCGGCATCGGCAAGGGCATCGTGCTGCTCGATACGCCGGGTGTCCTTTGGCCAAATGTGGAAAACGAAAACAGTGGCTACCGACTCGCCGCGACTGGTGCCATCAAAGATACCGCGATGGAGTATGCCGATGTCGCTTACTTTGTGGCCGGTTATCTCTTGAAAGAATATCACGAGGCGCTCGTCACGCGCTACGCGTTGGACGCGATGCCCGTCGACCAAATCGCTCTGTTGGATGCCATTGGAAAGAAACGAGGATGTTTGGCGAAAGGCGGCATCGTTGATTATGACCGCACGTCGCGCATCTTCATCAATGACCTGCGGGCAGGTGCCTTGGGTCCGATCACTTTCGAAACTCCGGAATTGGTCGCGCAGGAAACTGCCGCGCAGCAGGCAACCAAGGCCAAGAAAGTCGAGCGACAACAGGCTCGGAAAAAGGCCCGTCGAAGCGACAATAAGGCAAGGAGAAAGGGCAGGAAGTAGGCAACTGGCTCAACTATACCAACTCCCTATTGCCTACTCTCTAGTTCATCCAAGGGCCCGAAGGCGAACAGGTCGCTGGGCGTGCGTGCTTGTTGCATGATGACATTCAGCTTGGCGATCACGTCAGGATGTTGGGCCGCGACGTTGCGTTGTTCGCCAATGTCGTTGGCCAGATCATAGAGTTCCGTTTGGAGTGGGTCTTGGTTGCTCTTCTTTAGCATGTTCTGGCGAATCGCTTTCCAGTTACCTTGCCGAACTGCTTGTTGGCCGCCATAAGCGGCGAACTCCCAATACAGGTATTCGTGCTTTTCTTGGCGGTCCAATTCACCCAACAGTGTCGGGGCGAAGCTGATCCCGTCGATCTTCTCGGGAGGCGTCGTGCCTGTTATTTCGGCGATGGTTGGCATCACGTCCCAAAAGGCGGACGGTAGATCGGTCACCGATTCCGCCTTGATCTTGCCGGGCCAACGCGCGACCATCGGCACGCGAATACCTCCTTCATACAGGCTGCCTTTAAGCCCTCTGAAGTTGCCCGCGGAGGCAAAAAAATCGGAGTCGGATCCACCCAGCCGATTGTATGTTGGGCCGTTGTCCGATGTGAAAATGATCAACGTGTTAGCGTCCAATCCAAGTTCGGCCACTCGCGCCATTATTTGGCCAACGCCACGATCCATGTGTGTCACCATCGCCGCATAGCCAGCCCGTGGCGTCGGATGTGGAAGATAGCCACGGTGTTTGTACGCCTCTTCCGGAATCACATCCTTGTACTCGTTCACCGACGCTTCGGGCGCTTGGATCGACAAATGTGGAATCGCGAACGGCATGTAAAGGAAAAAAGGGCGATCTTTGTTCTGATCAATGAACTCTAACGCCACGTCGATAAAGCGATCCTGAGAATATGTCTTGCCGTGGAGCGTGCGGTCGTTGCCAGACAGCATTTCCTTCTTGGCGTTCCCATTACGCAAATGCCAGAGGAACTTTGGGTAGTGATTGTGCGCGTGAACCTGGCAAAGGAAACCGTAGAACAGATCCACGCCTTGACGGTTTGGATCGCCCGTCGAGCCCTCGAAGCCGAGCCCCCATTTGCCGATCGCGGCGGTTGCGTATTTCTTTTGCTTGAGCATCTCCTGAATCGTGACTTCGTTCGACGGGATTGGAAACTGACCAGGGAAATACAGTTGTTCAGGCGTTCCCAAGTTGCGCCGAGCAGGTGGGTTTCCATTGTTGCGGATGAAGGCGTGCCCGGGATGTTTGCCTGTCATCAGGTTGCAGCGTGACGGCGCGCACACGGCATTGCCTGAATAGTGATTCGTGAACCGAATCCCTTCGTGCGCGATGCGGTCAATGTGCGGGGTCTTAATCCACTTCTGACCGTAGCAGCCGAGTTCCGCGTAGCCCAGGTCGTCGGCCAGTAAGTAGATGACGTTAGGCGGTCGCTCGGCGGCATCCAATATCGGCGCGACGAGACAGCAAACGAGTGCGAAAACAAGATGATGTGAGCGAAGAGATCTGTGTGTCATCAAAACCACCGTGCAAAAATGCCATGGGGAGTATTCAAGAAAAATCCGTCGTGCCAAGGTCTTGCCGCACTCAGCCTAATCGGCAGTGCCGCAGCCAGATAGGGAATGTGCCCGTATTTGGTACGCTCCCCGACCAACCTGCGGTCGGTGTGGGTCGCTCGCGAGACATGCGCGCACCGCGCTCACATGTCCCAAAGCTAGACTCTAATCGGAATCGAGCAGCGATGCCACTTCGTTCCGATCGACCTTGTTCATCACCAGTGGTTGCGACAGATCCTCCTGCGATTGCTGCCATGTGGCGTAAAATGCGTCGCTCGTCGCCAGAACATCCACGTAACGGCTACAGCCGGTTCCGTACGGACTCAAGAACATCGGTGCGTATTTGGATAGTCGAACAATGTTCTGAAAATCGCCGTCAATAATGTACGCAACGCCGCCAAGCTCTTCGCACGAATAACCACGCGGTCGGTTCACGGCAGTTTGATGTTCCACAAGGTTGCGGAGCGATTCGCCGCCATCGTAAAACAGCAGGCTGACCTGTCGGTCCTGAA
>JASLRF010000570.1 GCA_030744095.1 Pirellulaceae bacterium
TTTACCGCCTGGAGACTTTCGGCGATGCCCCCTGGGAAAGGAAGCAGCTACGGGTACCATGGTGTACCAGCGATTCAGGCAGCTTTCCTTTTTCAGGGGACACACGATGCCGAAGGCGACGCTTAATCCTGACCAACTGGCCCGTCAGCAACGTCTGGCGAAAGTCGTCGGGCGGCTCACAAGTCAAGGTCAAACCCAGCGTCAGATAGCAATGGAACTGAATGTGCCGACGCAGTACTTGAGCGACGTGAAGACCGGACAACGGTCGATCACCGAGCCATTCGCCCGCCGTGCGGCGGAAGTTTGTCGAGTCAAGTTTCCATGGCTGATGCACGGAGAAGGTCCGGAAACGGCACCGCAGTTCAAAGAGGTCCCGAGCGCCACCACGGCCGGGACAACGCTTCCGGTGCTCTTGGCCCCCGTTTCGGGTGACCCAGCAACCACTCCCGGCTGGGATGGATGCCAGATCGTCGTCGCCGGAGCCCCCGCCGCGATCGCCTCCCGCGCCAAGTGGCCGTACGTCCTTCGCTACGACGGTAAAGACAGCCAGACACGACTTGTGGCTGGCGACCTTTTGCTGATTACCGAGCCAGGCGATGTTCAGTGCGAATTCATGATCTTCAGCCATCGCGGCAAGTTACGGATGGCGCGGTACAAACAGGGAGCGTGGCACCCGCTGCAGGGTCGGCAGAAAATTCCCGCGAATGCAGAGGCCGTGGGGGCCGTTCAAGGAATCGTATGGGCGTCCCTTCGGCAAACCGGGACGACTTAGCGATTAAACGCTGAGCGTGCGATACGTGCGTCCGATACTTACGATCCATGGCTTCGGGTTGCGCAATTTGTGTGGGAGCTTTGTTTCACCTTATTGTCTTGCGGACATGCCGTGCGCGACGTTCTGTTCGGAGAACTTTCACGAAGGCACGACTTTCAAGACTGACAGCGGCATTGCGCTTCGTCGCCCTATTGCCTCATGTCACGTTTCCGCTGCTGTTTCTCCTTCAGCTTCTAGCCGAGGATGGTGATATCGCAGTCCCAGGTTGAATTCTTCCTTGGCGAATCACATGACCAGCGGCTTGTCTGCCACAGTTCAGCGCGCTGGCTAAATATTGGCGCACTTTGCGTCAAAATTGAATGCTGCCGATGGCATAGTTTTTCCAGCCCGCTTGGCTGGCTCTTCGCCCCTCGAACTCGCTTCCTGATTTGGAGTCGCGCCTATGAATCACACGATTGTGGCCAGTTTCTCGTTCGCCTTACTTGTCGCGATCGCTTTGCTCGTTCGCGAGGTGAGGTTTCGACGCTCGCTACAGAAGCTGCTGTCTCGAATTCTTGCTTTTTGGAGATCCAATCTTGATGAAGAACGTGAATTATAACCTCGCGATCGTCCTGGTGATCGCGGCCGGATGTCAAACGCCTGATGAAAGGTTGGTCCATCAGCTCGCGGAGACGAACCGCGAAGTATTGCACCAAAACCAGGAGATTGCCAGAACGCACCACGAACTGGCCGAAGGTTCCAAGCAACTTGTGAATGCCGTTGCCGAGTCAAGACAGGAGCATAACGATATGCAACGGGAACTTCAGCAACAGCGGGACAGCCTGGACAGCGAACGCAGAGCGATCGCCGTTACACGAAATCGTGAATCACTGTTGGTTCCTTTCCTAAGTACGGCGGGCGTGTTCGTAGTTGCGACGCTCCCGCTGGTGTTGTGTTGGTATTTGCTACACGGACTGCGGTGCCACGACGACGACGTTAGTGAGGTGTTAGTCCGCGAGCTTGTCCAGCACGCGCCGGATTTGCTTGGCGCGAAGCGCGACCAGCAAGCGATCGAGCAGCAACCTATCTCGACGGACGATCAGGAACCGCCGTTCTGACGCTTCGCTGAACTTATCTGGCTCGCACCGCTTGGCTGGTACAGACTGCCGGGTCAGACTGCCTGGTATCGGCGAGCTGTTGTTACGGTCGGTGGGGCGCGGCGCACGATTTCCGCGGGATGGCACGAGACCAGATCCCTCGAACACTAGAGCCACAAAGAAAACAATACAACAAGGAGATCTACCATTGAGTCACATTGTTGAGATCAAGACACAGGTCAAAGATGCCGCTGCCGTCCGAGCTGGCTGCAATCGTCTTCGCTTGCCGTCACCGGTCCAAGGAACGCATCGACTGTTCAGCGGCGAAGCAACCGGTCTTGGCGTGCAGTTGCCAGACTGGAAGTACATGGTCGTTTTCGACTTGTCGTCAAGTGAGTTGAAATACGACAACTACAACGGAAGATGGAAGGGCCAGACATGATACCTCCGTTGTGAAGAGTGTCGGTTTAAAACTATACAGGAGAAACTGATGTCGCACATAGTAGTGATTGAAACCAGAGTCTACGATGCGGTCGCGCT
>JASLRF010000571.1 GCA_030744095.1 Pirellulaceae bacterium
GTCCGTGATCAGGCAAGCACGCTCCGCCCCGAAGACTCCCCGCTTGAGCTCAGTGCGCCAACTATAACGGCCGGTCAGCAGGCCGTAGCGCGAGGGCGTACAAACGGTATCGCTGCAATGACCATCCGAAAAGACGATCCCTTCGCGGGCCAGCCGATCAATATTGGGCGTCTGAAACTTCGCCTCAGAGTTCAAACAGCTCACATCGCCATAACCCTGGTCATCCGTATAAATCACGACAATGTTCGGGCGGTCAGCACAGACCACTGGCGTCCACATCCCAATTGTGAATAGGACGCCCGCAATTGCCTGTCTCATCGTGCGTTGCACCATCTGTCGTTCCTCTCTTGTGTTTTGGGCCGTGGTCCTGATGACTGTCGACTGGTTGCGGCAAGGCTTGGTTGTGGCAAGTCCTGGTTGTGGTCTCCCGACCCTGCCATGCGTTGCGACCGAAGGTCTCTCCTCATGGGTGCTAGATGAGACTCTGGTTAGGAGGTGGAGACCTTCGGTCGGCGTCGTGCCCCGGTCGGGAGACACAGCAGTGTTGGGAGACCGGGGCACAGCAGTGTTGGGAGACCGGCCCAAAGCAGTGTGTTTGTCATCAGTTTCTGCATTGCCCTTCTCTGACTCTCCAAATTATCTGCCGATGAAGAGTCCGCAGAGAATCAGGCCATCAATTGCAATCCACGAGCGTAACTGGAAACAGGGCCGATCACCAGCAAAGACAAGAAGCCCGCCAGTGTCAAATGCTGACGGGCTTCATTGAATTTCAAACCCAAGGAGGTGTGTCGCGCGTTTACTGAATCGTGTATTCAGCCAGATGCTCATTCGTTCTGGCGTACTCGGCCAATTTCGAACTGTA
Source organism: Pirellulaceae bacterium (assembly GCA_030744095.1). The sequence goes on from JASLRF010000571.1 coordinate 863, forward strand.
GTCGACGTCTGGGTCTGTCACTTTGAAACTGCACAGACGCCCAGCAATGTCGGTTTCGATATCCGTAACACCGTCAATCTTCTGCAAATCGCCTCGAACCGAGGCGGCACAGCCGCCTCAGACCATGTTCGGAACTTTCAGTGTGACAAGCGTGAACTCGGACGACGTCGCTTCGCTCGTATTTGACGAAGTGAACTCGGACGAGATCGCCTCGCTCGTATTTGACGAAGTACCCGCCGTGTCCGAAACGGTCGTGGGCGTGCAGCCTGCCAGGGTTATCGCAAGCCCCGCAGCAAGCAACACAGGAACAAATCGTTTCATGTCTATATCTCCTGAGAAAAAATGTTTCGTCCCCGCATTGTAATCTAGCACCCAGTGGGATGACAACGCACTTCTATTCCGTCGTAACCCCAATTCGAGTGGTAGAATCCGGGGCTTTCTCCAGGATTCCATCCCATCCCATCCACGCATTCTGATTTGTGTCCTATGTGGTATCATCGTTTTCAAACGACTTTCGTCGATCGAGATGCGTTGATCGATGCAAGTCTGGGCCCTCGACAAGCAACAGCAGTTCGGTGACTCTTGCATTGCCGGAAGGGGTCGGGAGTCTTTTTCGTATGACAGCATACAAGTTTTGGGACGAGCTATGGCTGAAAAAGACTCCCGACCCCCTCGATCGCACACATACGATGCCATTCTGTTCGTGTCCTTCGGCGGCCCCGAAAGCCCAGACGATGTCATTCCGTTCCTCGAAAACGTATTGCGCGGCAAGAACGTCCCCCACGCGAGAATGCTCGAAGTCGCCGAACATTACAGACAACTTGGCGGTGTCAGCCCGATCAACGAGCAGTGCCGAACGCTCATCGCGTCGTTGAAGGCCGAGCTTGCCGAGCATGGCCACGCGTTGCCCGTCTATTGGGGCAACCGCAACTGGCATCCCATGTTGGCGGAAGCCTTGCTGCAGATGCGAAGTGACGGAGTCCAGCACGCATTGGCCTTCATGACATCCGCCTTCAGTTCGTATTCCGGCTGCCGACAATATCGTGAGGATATCGCCTGCGCGCAAGTGAGCGTTGGCGAAGGCGCACCCAAAGTCGACAAACTTAGGGTCTTCTTCAACCACCCCGGATACATCGACCCGATGCGCGAGCGAATCCAAAGGGCCATCGATCAGATGGCTGTCAGCCGGCGAGCCGCGACGCACATCGTGTTTACCGCGCACAGCATTCCCGTCGCGATGGCCAGAGGCTGTGCCTACGAAGAGCAGTTGCGCGAGTCCTGCCGACTGGTCGCTGAAGCGTTTCCAGACCAATCTTGGGAGTTGGCGTTTCAAAGCCGCAGCGGTCCACCATCAATGCCCTGGCTGGAACCGGATATTCTCGATTGCCTGCGGAAGCTACACGCCGACAAGCAGATCACCGATGTCGTGATCGCGCCGATCGGGTTCATTTCCGATCACTTGGAAGTTCTCTTTGACCTCGACACAGAGGCTGCCGCGTTGTGCGCCGAATTGGGGCTCAATATGGTCCGCGCCGCAACCGTCGGAACGCATCCTAGATTCGTCAGCATGATTCGCGAATTGATTGATGAGCGCATCAAAGGCACGGGAAAAAAGTGCCTGGGCAGACTTGGCCCCTATCACGACATCTGCCCGCCAGACTGTTGCCTGTCTGGTAGACCGCCAACGACCAGCCATTGAATAATTGTCGTTCTTGTAAGACGGGCACTCCTACTCCTGCCCGTCGCCAACGATCAGACGGGCAAGAGTGCCCGTCCTACAATCGTTTTGCGACAGCTATTTCTGTTTGGTTTTTTGCTGCTTCCGGTTTTTTTGGCGTTTTCTTGACTTGGGCATCGGCACATCTGGAACAGGTTTGTCGGCCAGGATTTCACGTATGCGTTGTTTGGCTGCTACCATTTCGGCGTCACTGGAATCGGTCACGTCCTTGTACCCATGACCGTTTCGCGAATCGCCGCAATCATAGAGTTGCCCGAAGTCCTGCATCGTATTGTTTTCCAGCAGCCAGCGTTTTGTGCGCACCACGCGCCCGCCACCCAGGTATTCATAAATCCACTCGCGCAGCGGTGTCACATCACCGCGCAAGTAGTTGTGGAAGCTGATCCCGTCGATCACCGCATCTTCCGGTAGCTCAATTCCTGCGACGTCGCAACAGGTTGGCAAGATGTCAGAAACGTCCACGAGTTCGCGGCAGGCTCCGATGGACTTGACCAGGTTCGGTCCGTTGACAATGAACGGAACGCGGCAGCCCATCTCCGTCGTCTGAGCCTTGCCATTTCCACCGGTGCCATTGTCTCCGACAAAGATAAACAACGTGTTGTCTCGCTCGCCGATCTCTTCCAACGCCGTAATGAGCTTACCCACGATCTTGTCGGCGTACTCGACGTTCGACTGCCAGAGTTCCTTCGCGTGCTTGTTCTTCTGACGATCCGCTGGATTGTCGTCGGGCGTCGGCCAGTAGGGTGAATGGACCAACGCCATCGGGTAGTAGATCAGGAATGGTTTGTCTTTGTTGCGGCGCGCGAAATCGATGGCAAAGTCCGAGAAAATATCAGGGCCGTAGTCGTCGATTGTTGTCGGCAACTTCTTTCCGTTTTTCACGATCGAAGGATGCCAGTACCGCGCTGTCTTGGTGCCCTGTTTGTTTTCGTGCAATCCGTTGTGCGAGACGCCGGGTGGCAAGTTGTGGGTATAGGCCCACATGCAATACTCGTCGAACCCTGTCTCGACGATCAAGTCCGGATGCTCGCCGCTCAACTGCCATTTGCCGCATTGTGCGGTTGCATAGCCAGCCTGCTGAAAAACTTTCCCAATGGTGAGATGTGACGCGATGTCGTCGGCACCCGCGCCGCTCTTCGCCGGCCCGCCCGGGCGACCAGGAAACTGGTAGACGCCGTTATGATGACCGTACTGTCCGGTCATGATTTGGAATCGTGTGGAATGGCAAATCGGCGACGCGTAACCGGTTTGGAAGTAGATTCCCGATTTCGCCAGCCGATCGAGATGAGGCGTCTGGTGTTCTGGGTGACCGTAAACGCCAAGCTCGTGCGCTCCGATGTCGTCACACAGCAGCAAGACGATATTCGCACGATCGTCCGCCCTGGTGTAGGTACAAAATCCCATCACCAAGCTAAAGAGAATAAGATGTCTGTTGTTCATCACGATGGTTGCCTCTCGAGGTGTGGTGATTCTCTGCTTTCGCCGGAGACAAAAGGAACACTCCTGCGGTCACTTGGGGCTGCCAACAGAGCAGATCGCAGAATTGTTTAGCCCATGGTCCGTTGATGGCCACCGAACAACTCATTCGTGTGCAAAAAGTACACAGATTGCTGACGGGGCGAATACATTGCTGCGATTGTACGTAAGTTCGCCGGTATCTTGATTCACTTCGAACGATGCCAATGTGTGTGAATCCTGTCCGGCCGCCAGAAGCCAATGGCCAGATGGGTCAAGATTGAAGTTCCTGGGGGTCGCCCCACGGACGTTTTCGCGTTCAATCACTGCTAGTTGCCCAGTGTCCTGATTGACTCGAAAGGCCGTGATCGTGTCGTGGCCACGATTGGCGGAATAGACGAAGCGACCGTTTGGATGTACACGGATTTCCGATGCACTCTTGAATTTCTCCTTCGCCAGTTGCTCCTTCGAAACGGTGGGAATCGTCTGCTTAGGTGTCATCGTGCCGGCTTTCGCGTTGTAGTCGAAAACGGTGACACTGAGATCGAGTTCATTCAGTACATAAGCCCATCTTCCGTTGGTATGGAATTTCATGTGACGCGGGCCTCCACCAGGCGGAACTTCGCCGAAACCATGTGGTGTGATTCTGGATGCCGCCACGTCGACCTTGTAAATCACGACTTTGTCCATGCCGAGGTCCGGGACGAACACGAACCGGTTGTCCGGCGAAAACCCGACCCAGTGTGCGTGTGGTTGATCCTGTCGACGCGAGACAACTTTTGAACCACCCTCGTGTTCAACCAGCTGCGTCCTCTCCTGAAGCGATCCATCTTGGTTGAGCGAGAACACAGCCACGGACCCGCCGCCATATTGCGCCGTAAGAAGCGTCTTGCCAGTAGGATCCACGGCGACATGGGCCGCTCCAC
>JASLRF010000572.1 GCA_030744095.1 Pirellulaceae bacterium
GGAAAAGGTCTCTTTTAGTGGCCTTTTCCGGCGGTACGTTGATCTGCACTTGCGTGAAGCCGTTGGCGTACCACGACTGCCAACCGTCGGCGCTGCTTGGCTGGAGTGAGACACCGTTGAGTTGAATGTCACGGATCTCCGGCTTGCGATACGGCAAGCGCAGGCGAAAACTGATGCCATGGCGAATCGATTCCACGGAGTCGCTCTTGGAACGGGCCTTGTCCACGGCCAACTGGATTTCTGGACCCGTGCGAATAAAACGCTCGACGGCAGCCGAGTCCACATCATCGCGCCGATCGATGCCCGCAATGAACTCGTCCAGATCTGTCTTGAGGAAAGTGGCAGCTTCTTCCGAGGTCGCTACGAAAAATGTGTCGCGTCCGTCTGTCTGCGGATACAACACGCCTTGCGTGAAACGACCCTGCTTTTGCCACAGTTCAACGCGACTACGACGACGCTCGGCCGCTGTGCTTCCCCATGAGGTCACGAAATGACCGATGAACGCTTTTACGCGATCGACGGGATAACCTTCCTGCGGTTCGTTTTGCCAACGACGGTTGCCGATCCGCAACAGGCCACGTAGCCGTGCCACGCCACTTTGCTCCCAGCCAACTTCGAACGCCATCACCATCGTATGATATTTGGCGTAGCCGTATTGTGCTGTGTAGAAATTTGGTTGGCCGCGCCAAGTGCGGTCGGCGATGGGGTCCATTACCGGCCCGTGAAACGATCGCTGGCCATCGGCTTCGAACCGGTCGGACGGATATCCGGCATCGAGCCCCGCTTGGATGATTGCTTCGGTCACTCGCCAGTCCCATGGCCGCAGAGCGTAATTAGAATATGCAGAACCGGTTACCTCGAACATGATCTGCCCTTGATAACGAGTGTGGTCGCCCAACTTCTCGACGGGAATCTCTTGCAGGCCCGTTCCGTGAACGTCTGCATGAACATCGGGCTGCCAACGATCCACCACGTCGAGTACTGCTGTCACTTCCGGAGCCCGCTCGGAGGCTTTGTAGTGTAGCTTTGCCAGGTCCCAATTCTGTGGGCCGCCGCCGGTGTAGGGATCGATCTTGGACGCGTTGAGAAAGCGATCGGTCTGAAAAAATGCGACGGGATGGTTAATCGGCATGATCAGCACGATCTGTTTGCGGCGTGTCTCCTTGGCTTCCTCGGAATCTCCGAGCAGCCATTGAATTAGATGCAGAATCGTTGTTGTGCCAGATCGTTCCGGTCCGCCGTGCAATGACGTGATCAGGCTGACCTGTTTGTTTTCAGAGGCGACGTCCGGATCGCTGATCTTCAGCAGATAAAGTCCCAGGCCTTCCAATGAAAGACCGACTCGCTCGACATCGAGGATCTTGGCATGTTCTGTTTGCCAAAATCGCAACGTGGCTTCATACTCTTCGAGCGTAATGCGATGAACGCGTTCCGGTACTGCCGCGTCATCCGCCACGCAGGGAGTGAGAAACGTCGCGATGGCAACTACGAATGCCAAAGTCACTTTGTAAAACAATGGTATGCTTTCTATTTCTGTTCCATTCCGCCTTGAGTCAAGCCGATGATGGAAGGCGATGTCGCAGTCGCCGCTGCAATGCAAAGAGACCCGCCCCGTGAAATCCGCGACGCGCGTCGGTTGGCTTGCTCGCGGTTCATTGATTATCTTCTTTTGCAGATGGTGTCGTCGGTCTGCGGATGTATGCGATCAGGTCGGCGAAGTCCTGGTGCGTCATCTCTTTTTCAACCCCGTCGGGCATTAGCGACTTGCCCGTGCTTCGAATTTCTTCTAACTGGCTACGGAGTATCACTTGCTGTTTGTCTTCCTGGGCAACCAGCGTAATGCTATTACCGGTTTCTGAAGCCACCATGCCGCTAAACGTACGACCGTCGTCGGTCAGCGCGACGTACGTGACATATTTTCCATCAACAGCCGCGCTGGGATCGAGGATCGATGCGAGCAAGCTGGCCGGTTGCCGGTCAGTGATGGACCGCAGGTTCGGTGCAATGTCATACCCCACGCCGTCCAGTTTGTGACAAGCGGCGCATTGCTTCTTGAACACGACCACGCCTCGTGTTGGCGAACCGGTCAGCTTGAGAACACTCTGATGTTCAAGAAGTACCTGTCGGCGATCAGCGCTGCCGGAATCGGCGAGAAGTTTGCCGACGCGCGCACGAATGGTCTTGTCTCCGTAAACAGACAGCGATTGGCGCGTGCCGGCGTCGATGTCTGCCCGCGCGACGTGACCGTCCTCGATTGCATCAAGCAGCTTTGTCAGCCACTGGCGTCTTGTGGATAGCACACTGACAACTTCCGTTCGCAGCGTCGGCCCGTGGCTTCGCCAGCCGCTCAATAGCGCCTGAGCGATCGTTGGATCAGACAGGGTTCCCAGGTGTCTGGCCACGGCGATCTGAATCGCGGGCGGAGTTTGCGGGGTCAACAGTTTTGCCAATCGGCGAATATCTTCGGCGCGACCGTCGGGATGTCGGGCCAGCAGAAGGATCGCTGGCGTGCGGAGAAGTTCGGTCGACTGAGCATCAAAGGCCATCATGCGGGCGCGGTTTGTCAGCGCCGCAACCTGATGAAGTAGCTCCCGACCGCGCTCACCTTCCTCGCGCAGCAGTGTGTCGAGGGATGTGCGACGCCGCTTCAGAGCGTCGAGCAGTCCGGCCACGGTTTCACATTGCCAGGGCAGGTCGTCGGCTTTCTCAAGACGCACGATTGCATCTAGCCCATTCAGTGTGGCCTGGCGATTGCCAAAAGCAACGGACAAAGCCAGCAGATGGCCAATCAGTCGACCAGCTGCCGGGTCTTGACGCTCGGCCAGAGCGACCGTCAACACGTCGTCTAGGTTTTCTTTGTTGATGGAACTGGTTACCGCTGCCGCCAGGTACGGGTCGTCGGCGTCCTGAATGGCCAGACTCGCCAGCGACTGGGCGCTCTCACGACCCGACCATTCGCCCAGTGTGTACGCCAATTGAAGCCGGACCTTGGCGTCGGGATCGTCTGCGAGTTTGATCGCTGTCGCGAGCAGCTCCGGATGACGAGCGGCCAACGGCTCGGCGAGCCGGATCGCGTGCCGTCTCACACCGGCGTGTTCATCGCGGAGCGCGCGTTCGACGAGCATGGGCGAAAGCGCACCGAGACCGTCGAGTGTACAGAGGGCATGCAGACGACCGAGTGGATTCTGGGATTCGATCGCCATCTGTTCGAGCGTCTTTGCGGCGGACTTGTCATCTCGCCACCGGAGAAGCTGTCCGGCCAAATCGCGTTGTGGCCCATTGGGGCTGTCCAAGGCGGCAACCAATTCGGTGGTTTTCAATTTGTCGAGGTTGCGAATCTTGCGAGCCCCCTGTCCCTTTGGAAACACGCGATAAATCCGCCCACGATCTTCACCCGCGCGATAGAACGGTTCCAACTCGGTACGACCTGCCGGGGTGAGGAATTGAGGATGCTCGATCATGTAACGGTACATGTCCACGATCCACAGTGCGCCGTCCGGACCCGTGCGAACGAAAACGGGGCGGCACCAACGGTCTTTCGAAGCAAAGAAGTCTGTGTCGGTTTCCGCCGGATCGCGATGTGACACGAAACTCACGCCGTCGCTGAGGATCACGTTGTGCTGGACTAGGTTGTGAAATGGTTCACAGGTGAACGCGTGTTCTGCTCGCTGGGCGGATTTTCTGGACTGCTGTTGCTGCCTGCCACTTGATTTCGGCAGGTTGGACACCTGCCCTACCTGCGGAAACAGCAGTTCATCGCGATAGACCATTGCTGAACAGGCTGACGTGAAGCGCCCGGACTGCTCGAAGCTGTGGAATCGCTTCTGCGGGCTCTTTGCCGGATACACCTTTGGATTGCGCGGCACGACAAGCTGCTTGCGGGGATCGGGCGGTGCAAAGTGCGGATTGCGTCGAAGGTAATGGTCCTTCAATACGAAATGCCACAGCGGATGGCTGTTCTGCTGACCGAACCAATTCCCCCAGTCGTCGCGGTTACGGCCGAACTGCGATGGTCCGGTCTGCGGATCGATTTCTCCGGTGCCGGCGTGAAAGCGGAAGTCACGACTGCCCAGATCGACCGTCGTGCCTGTCTTGACTGCGCGGATGCGGCTGTCGGCGCCGTACCCACCATGATGCGCGCCGCTGGCGCAATAGACCCGGTTGTCCAATCCCCATCGGAGGCCATTGACACGCAACTGTTGATTGCCCTCCTGGAAACCGGAAAACAGAACCTCGCGTTTGTCGGCTTGCCCGTCGTTGTCGGTGTCTTCCGCGTAAAAGATCTCGGGCGCAGCTGTTACCAGCACGCCATCGCGCCAGGGCATGACACTGTTGGGAAAACGAATTCCGTCGAGGAACACGGTCGAACGATCGTATTTTCCATCATCGTCGGAGTCTTCAAGGAACCGAATCCGCCCGCCAGGCTTGCCTTGGCTATCCATGCCAAGCGGGTAGTCAGTCATCTCGGCCACCCATAGACGACCATCCGGTCCCCAGGCAATGGCGACGGGATCTTTAACTAGCGGTTCGGCTGCCATTAGCTCGATCTCGTAGCCCTCACGCACGTGAGTCACGGCCAGCGATTCAGCCGGTGACATCGGCGGTGAGTCTGGCGGTGCGGATTGTGATGAGCCAACGTCCTTTTCGTGAGCAGCCTTTCGACCAGAAGTCTCGAAATGTGATGCGATCTCCTCCGGCGAAACGGCGCGGTCGTAGATCGCAACCTCGGCGAGCTTACCCTCAAACGGCGCGAAGCCGTCATTACGTCCACCCAGAAAAACAAGCTCTCCAGTATTCGGCCGCGAGACTTCCGCTTCGCCGGCAATTTCGGGTG
>JASLRF010000573.1 GCA_030744095.1 Pirellulaceae bacterium
CCGTAGCCCAGGGTCAGCGGCGCAGCCGCGCCACCCTGGGTAATGGGAATGGAGAACATTTGCACGCTGAAGGCGTGCGACACTCCCGAGATGTGCAACGCCTTCAGCGTTGATTTGGTTCGTTCGGTATCGCAACCCAGGATGGCGCGTCGCGGCTGCGCCGCTTTGCTTACCCTGGGCTACGATGTACAACGCCTTCGGCGTTGTACGTGTCTAACCTGGCTGCAGTGCTAGTGGAATGCATGAAGCGAGGAAGTCGGGGGACAGGTCGACACGCGCGACGGCGCGAGAAACCGACTTTCAGTGAAGTTGATCCGCAAATGCCAAGAATTGTGCCTGCTTGAAATTCGTGGTCACCTTATCCTCCACGATACGTTTCCAGATCAACAGACGAGGTTCCCCGTCTCGTTGATCGGCCATCAGTCCGCGTGCTTCAATCCACACATCCGGTTTGAGAACATAGATGAATGAGAGCGGTCCCTTGAATCCTCTGCCTTTTTGCGGGCCGGCGGTCACGCGAAGATCAAAAAACGTAAACACCCTGACTTGGTCGTTGACGCTGAGCTTAAAATCCGCCGTGTGGCTTTGAAGCAATTCGCCTTTCTCGTCAAACCGTTCGACCGTCGATTTCGTGCCCTTGATCGTTTGCACATTGAGAATCGTTCTGCCGCCAGCGCGTAATGTCGTTTCCCATTTGCCCTGGAGTTTGGTCAGATCGCGTTGCGCTTCGTCGTCAATGCGATCCTCTTCTGCTAAACAGACTGAATGAGGTAACCCGGCCAAGAGAATTCCAAAGACGGCGATGATGAAACACCTCTTCATTGTTTTGGCTCCTAATAACACAAATGACTCACACGATATGTTGAGCATAGCCGTTTGCCGTCCGCGTACAAGCCTCCGGATCTTCCAATGGGCGGGCTGCTCTTATGGACAACTCGAAGCTCTGACAGAACGGTAACGTGGCATCGGAAAGGTCAGCTCAAAAACCTTGTGATGCACGGTGTTGGCATGTTATCTTCAGCGAGTGGACCGACATTGCAAATCAAAGTCCGTTGCGGTTCGTGATCGTTAAACCTACAGCTTGCCAATCTTGATCGGAGACTATTTCATGGACCATTTTTCACGTCGTCGGTTCTTGGGGTGTTGCGCGGGTGTTGCGGCGACCAGCGTCTGGGAGCCCTTGTTGGCGCGTGCTGCCAAAGAGGTCCCAGTGCCACCCGGGTTTGATATGGCCTATGGGCTCGTCACGTACCAGTGGGGAAAGGACTGGGATCTGCCGACGTTGATTCGTAACTGCGAAAAAGCAGGCGTCGCCGGTGTCGAACTTCGCACCACGCACGCTCATGGCGTGGAACCAACGCTGGATGCGAAGCAGCGGGCCGAAGTTAAGCGTGCCTTCCAGCAGAGCCCCGTCGTTCTCGTCGGAATTGGCAGCAACGAACGGTTCGATAACCCCGATCCGGCGGTCGTCAAGAAGGCGATCGAAGCGTCCAAGGCGTTTATTCGCTTGAGCCACGATGTTGGCAGTAGTGGAGTGAAGGTCAAGCCGGATCGCTTCCACGACAATGTACCACACGAAAAGACCATCGAACAGATTGGCAAGGCACTGAACGAGCTGGGTGAGTACGGTGCCGGGCTCGGCCAACAGGTTCGTTTAGAAGTCCATGGCCAGTGTGCCGCACTACCCACGATCAAAGCCATCATGGACGTGGCCGATGATCCGAATGTTGCCCTTTGTTGGAATTCGAACAAACAGGATCTTCAAGGAAATGGACTGGCGGCTAACTACGCGCTGGTCAAGAAGCGATTTGGTGCCACCTGTCACGTACGCGAATTGGACAGCAAGGATTATCCGTACCAAGAGCTGATCAATCTGATGGTCAAGGACGACTACGCCGGATACGTGATGCTCGAGGCATCGAGCCAACCGGTGGATCGCGTGGCGGCATTGCGGGCGCAGGTGACATTGTTCAAGAAGATGGTGGCGACGGCACAGAAATCGATCGGCTAGTGCGTGTCGCACTGACGTGTAGCGTTCACCGCGATCTGTTTCATGAGTCCAAACGGCAAAAATCCGCTACCGTGAATAGGCACGCGCTCTAGGCAATGTTCCGTGAAGTGAAGTGCACGCTCAGCCGAAATACGCCTTAGCCGTCGTTGAAATGACATGGCTGTTGCTGTGAGAGGCAGTGGAACGCGCCTAGCCCCCACACCATGTCGACGGCCGGCAATCCGATCACGGCGCGACTGGGTAGCAGTTCTCGCATGATGGCCACGGCCTGTGCGTCGGCGGGATCGTCGAATTGCGGTACGATGACACCGCCATTGACGATATAGAAATTGCAGTAGCTGGCTGGAAGACGATGGCCATCGTGGAACTTGGGTTGGGGCAACGGCAACGGAACGACATCCAACGCCGCGCCATCCTGGTCGGTCATCGCTTGCAATTGCGCCAGATTTTCGCGTAGCGGCGCATCATTGGGGTCGGACCGATCAGTGGTCGTGGCGGCGACGACGGTCTTCGGGCCGACGAACCGGGCGAGTTGGTCGATGTGGCCGTCCGTGTCGTCTCCGGCAAGGTCACCGCGCTCGATCCAAATCACGTGCTTTGCCGCCAGATAGTCACGAAACAGACGCTCGAAATCCTGGCGGTGCAAACGTGGATTGCGATTTGGATTCAGCAGACACGATGGTGTTGTCAGCACCGTCCCCTGTCCGTTGCCTTCGATCGCGCCTCCCTCCAACACGACGTCGACGGAAAACCGTTGGCAGTCGAGCTGCGTGGCGATCCGTGCGGGAACGGCGTTGTCGTGGTCGAACGGTGGGTACTTGTCTCCCCAGGCGTTGTATTGCCAGTCGATCAATGCGAGGGTTTCATCGGGTCGATCACCCTGTGTCATTGTCTGTGGCGATTGAACGAGAAACGTCGGCCCGTGATCACGACACCAGGCGTCGTTGGTTGGAATATCATGCAAGGTGACGTTACTTAGTTGACCGACGTGCGCCCTTGCGTTTGCAAGTGTGCTTTCGCCGCCAGCGAGAATCTGAACCGGTTCGAATTCCGCGATTGCGCGGACGAATGCGGCGAATTGCGGGGGAATGTAGTCGAAAATCCCTGGCCACGTTTCGGCATTGTGGGGCCAAGATAGCCACGTCGCCGTGTGCGTTTCCCATTCGGCGGGCCAGTGGTAGCCAAGTGCCGCCGGTGTAGCGTCAGCGTGCGTCATCGAGCATCCGTTGGTTGAGCCCGCCGTAGGCGTCGATGCGGCGGTCCCTGAGGAACGGCCAATGCGTTCTCGCAACGTCGATCAAATCCAAGTCGCAATCGACATGCAAGATCTGTTCGACCGTATGCCCGGCGCGGGCCATCACTGTCCCATAGGGGTCGCAGACGAACGACGCGCCCCAGAATTCGAGATCTCCTTCGTGGCCAGTTCGGTTCGGTGCGGCGACAAAAATCCCGTTGGCAATGGCATGACTGCGCATCATCGTTTCCCAAGCCGCATGTTGGGTTGCGCCGCAGGCCTCTTTTTCATCGGCAAGCCAACCGATGGCAGTCGGGTAGAAGAGAATTTCGGCACCGGCAAGCGCCGTCAACCGCGCGGCCTCGGGAAACCATTGATCCCAGCAAACGCAAACACCAATCTGACCGAACCGCGTGGCAAAGCTACGAAAGCCGAGATCGCCGGGTGTGAAATAGAACTTCTCGTAGAACTGCGGATCGTCTGGAATGTGCATTTTGCGGTAGAGGCCGCAGAGACCGCCGTCGACGTCAAAGACGACCGCTGTGTTGTGATACACACCGGCGGTGCGCCGTTCAAACAACGATCCCACGACTACAATCTCGTGCTCTCGTGCGGCTTCGCTCAAAGCCTGGCTTGTCGGTCCGGGAATCGGTTCGGCATCAGAAAATCGATCGTGGTCTTCGCGCTGGCAGGGGTACGGGGTTGCAAACAACTCTTGTAAACAGACGACGTGCGCACCTCGTGCGGCCGCTTCGCTGATCTTGCGCAGCGCCGTGGCCACATTTTCATCCTTCGACGAGGTGCATTGCATCTGCACCAATGCGACGGCAGTCGTTCGAGTCATGAATGAAGTTCTTTGCAAGGAAGCGCGACATCCACTGGGACATCATCAGCCGTGATGGTAGTCTAAGGCCGATGGACGCGAAACTACTACCCGGGCTGTTTGTCACGGGCACCGATACCAACGTTGGCAAGACGCATGTGGCGGCGCGAATTGCGGCGGCACTGGTGAATGCGGGCCATTGTGTGGGTGTTTACAAACCCGTGGCGAGCGGCGTACCTGAAGCGGCAGATGCCGGTGAATCGAATGCCAGCGACCCCGCCTTGCTCTGGCACGCCGCGGGCCAGCCGGGTGAATTCGATCGAGTCTGCCCGCAGCAATTCAGCGCCCCGCTGGCACCCCACCAGGCGGCTGCGGCGGCTGGTCAACAAGTGGATACGGAACTCCTGCGAACGGGCCTCGAATACTGGCGGAATCACAGTGACATTGTGATCGTTGAAGGCGTCGGCGGATTGATGTCGCCGATCAGTCTCGACGATTATGTCGCTGACCTTGCCGCCGAATTTGGGTTTCCGCTGATCGTCGTCGCGTCAAATGCGCTCGGCGTCATTAACCAGACGCTGCAAACCTTGATCACCGCAGCGACCTTCCGCGACGGTCTCGATGTGGCCGGAATCGTGCTCAACCAAAGCGTTGCCCCGGAAACGGCCGATGACGTCAGCCTGACGAGCAACCGGCGTGAGCTTGAGCAGCGCTGCGTGCCGCCGGTGGTCGCCGAGCTGAAATGGGACGCTGACGGGTTTGATGTGGAAGTCGATTGGTTCGGTTTGGCGAGTCGCCCGGCGGACTAGAAAGCCTGTATCAGGATTCAGTTTACAAATGAGTCAAGTTTTCAGCGACGGGCACCGACCGCAGGTTGGTGGGGGAGCGGGTCGCCGCGACTGAGCGATAGCTCGCGTCGGTCCGAGGCACAGCCTCGCTAGTGAGTTTCCGCCTACAGCACGTCTGCGATTGCCGTGCAAAGTCGATCCATGTTGCCCGGAGTAATCCCTGCAACATTGATCCGGCCGCCGGCGGTCACAACGTAGACCGAATGCTTGTTGCGGAGTTCGTCGACTTGCATTGGTGAAAGTCCGGAGAACGAGAACATCCCGTTCTGTGCGGCAATAAACGAGAAATCGTGTCCTGGCGCCTTGTCTCGCATGGCCTCGACGAAGAGTGCCCGCATCGAATTGATCCGGTCGCGCATGACCGTCAGTTCTTGTTCCCACTGAGCTCGTAATTCTGAATCAGACAGCACGGCGGCAACGATCGCTGCTCCGTGTTGAGGTGGATTGGAATAGTTCGTGCGCACGCAAACTTTGGCATGACTGAGTGCGGCGGCTGCGGCGGCCGGCTCGTCTGCAATCAGCGTCAGTGCGCCCACACGCTCCGAATAGAGACCAAAGTTTTTTGAAAACGAGCTGCATACGATCGCTTCGGTTCCGTCCCTGCAAACTTCGTGCAGGCCGCGCACGTCCGTTTCCAAGCTTTCGCCAAAGCCTTGATAGGCGAGGTCGATCAACGGCAGTAGAGCGCGTTGGCGCACTACGTCGCCGATTCTCTTCCACTGTTGGGGCGTGGGGTCGATGCCGGTAGGGTTGTGGCAGCAACCGTGCAAGAGCACGACGTCACCAGAAGGGATCTCCTGAAGAGAACCAAGCATGGCTTCAAAGTCCAAGCCAACACCGGCAGCGTCAATGTACTCGTAAGTTTCGATCTGGCAGTCGGCGGCTGCAAAAACTTTTGGGTGATTGACCCAGGTGGGCTTGCTGCACCAGACCGTTGCGGCAGGCAGCTTCTTCCTGAGGAAATCAGCCGCGACGCGTAAGGCACCCGTTCCGCCCGGAGTCTGCAGACTGACCGACCGACCGGACTTGACGATTTCATGATCCACACCGAACAGCAATTCGCGCGTTAACTGGCCGAACTGTGGCAGGCCGTCGATTGCCAAATAGCTCTTGCTTGCCTCTTGATCAACCAAACGCTGTTCGGCCGCCTTGACGCAATCCAATACCGGCGTCTGTCCCGTCGCGTCTTTGTATACGCCAACACCCAAGTTGATCTTGTCAGGGTTGGGGTCGCTCTGAAACGCTACATTCAGGCCCAAGATGGCGTCCGGTGGAGCCGTATCAAGATGTTCGAACATGGGAGGATTCCTGGCGTGAATCTGGCGACCAGAAGCCGGACACACTGAGTTCAAAAACGAGGCTAGTTGATGATGTCACAAAAGCGAATACCGTTGCCTGCCGGCGGCGAAATCAGAGTAACCAGTGACTTGGGATTCCTTGCCCAATGCACCCACGCGGGCGGTTGACGATCGTACTCACGGCGTGGGACAATCATCGTAGCTTGAGGGTTCGCCTCCAGGTAGGCCCCGTTTGTGGTCGAGCGCCTCTCGCGACACTCCTTAATGCACTCCAGCGGTGGCCTCGACCGCGACGCTCCCCGCGTCTATTTTTTCAGATCGCCGCTCGCGTTACTTTCCGTGGCGAATTCGTAGAAACCCGTTTCTGGCGATAGTAAAGATGAAAAAGCAACGTATTGGTGCCTGGCTTCTGGGAGCTCAGGGCGGCGTGGCGACGACCACGATTGTCGGCCTGATCGCGTTAAAAAACGGCCTGACTGGAAATCAAGGACTGGTGAGCGCCTTGCCCCAATTTGCCGGTCTCGATCTGTTGGACTGGGGTGACCTGGTGGTCGGTGGGCACGATATTCGCGAGACGACGCTGTACGACGAGGCGATGAAGTTGGCCAATGTCAGTCGAGCGATCGACGGAAACCTGGTCGAACGGATCAAGGCTGAGCTGGACGAAATCGACACGCGGCTGCGCCCCGGGGTCTTATTCAACGTCGGAGCCACGATCGAGGCGTTCGCCACGGACCAGTTGCGCGGCCAAGCCGAGTCACCTCGGGCATCGATCTCGCGGGTCCAAAAGGACCTGCAGGAATTCACGCAGGAAAATGATCTCGATCAAGTGATTGTGGTTAACGTCGCTTCGACGGAGCCACCCATCGATCCTGAATCGCTGCCAGCGACCTGGGACGAACTTAACAGCACACTGGAAGATCCGGCATCCTGCCCACTGGCCGCCAGTTCGCTCTACGCCATCGCGACGCTGGCATTGGGAATCCCCTTCGTCAATTTTACGCCATCGCTCGGTTCGGCTCCCGAGGCAATTTGCGAATTGGCACTAGCGGCCGACACATGTCACATGGGGCACGACGGCAAGACCGGCGAGACATTGCTTAAGAGCTCTTTGGCTCCGATGTTTGCCAATCGCAACCTGGAAGTCATGAGCTGGGTGGGCCACAACATCTTTGGCAACATGGACGGTAAAGTGCTGGATGACCCTGCGAACAAGAAAACGAAAGTCACCAGCAAGGACCGATTGCTGGGACAGATTTTCGGGTATTCGCCACAAACTTTGGTCAGCATCGAGTACATCGAAAGTCTGGGAGATTGGAAGACCGCCTGGGATCATATCCACTTCCGCGGGTTTCTGGGCACGCCAATGATGATGCAGTTTACCTGGCAAGGTTGTGACTCGTTGTTGGCGGCGCCGCTGGTGCTGGACCTGATTCGATTTACCGAACGTGCGCATCGGCGTGGCGACCGTGGCTTGCTGACGTTCCTGGCAAGCTTCTTCAAGAGTCCGCTGGGCATCGACGAAAACAGTTTTGTTCGCCAGTTTCAGTTTCTCGAGGACTGGGCGGAGACGGTGTAAAACTCGCGGCTGATCAATAACGAAATGGCGTTGTCAACCTAAGGCTGCTGCTTTTCAGTTTCCAAATCCAGCCGCTTCAATGTCAAATTCCGCACGGCTGCTTTCGTATACCAGGCTGCGAAGCCGAGCGGCCGGACAGGTTCTTGTTCCCACCAGATAGAAAGTTTGCGGCCTTTGAGCGTAACGTCGACGATTTGCTCGTCGTCAACCCAGGCTGCGACGGTTTCTCGAGTGACCCGCAAACGAAGTCGGTACCAGCGGTCCTGTTCGAATTCTCGATAGTCCGTCGTGTCATTTTCAACCGCGGACATGCCATCCAGGTTCGAAATGCCGGTAACGCCGCCGCCCCACCCACCAACGATCAAGGACAGGTAGTTCTCGTTGACTGGAAAAGTGAGGCCACAGAAAAAATCAGAGCCTTGAATCCGCTTAGCTTCCCAGTTCAGTTCATAGTCGATCCGTGGTGGTTTACCGGAGATCGCAATTCCCGTGGCGGGGCTGCCTTGGTCCAGGATCACAGCCCCGTCTTTCACCGTCACTTTTCCGTGACGTTCGAAATCATACTTGTTCAGCACACGCCATCCGGCGAGGCTGTGACCGTCAAATAGCGATCTCACGGTAGGATCCTGGTCGATGCGTTGAAGTTCCAGCCAGTAGCTGAGCGCATTGCCAGAACGGCTGCCGGGCAGAGAGATCGCCGTGACCGAACCGTTCATCGTTTCCTCGCGCAATTTCAGGCGAAGATGCAGATGGTAGGGCCGACGATTTGCATCGTCTGTGCCGACATCACCGGCAAACTGCCCGGTCAAGACATCGCTGTTGAGTCTCGATTGGCTTAAGAGCGTCTTTAACTGACCGCCCATTTTTATCTGCACATCCCCATCCGGTTTGGCCCACATTTCGATCTGCTGCTGCCCCGAATAAGTCGAAACGCGGCCCTTCCAGTATCCGACCAACCCGGGCGGACAATGCGGTTTCGACGGCTGCGGATTGGGTTCGTGACGACCCGAGGCTAGATGGCGTTGCTTATCGTACTGCGGCAGCATCGCGCCGAGGATTTCACGCGTCATCTCCAACGGTAGCGATGTGCTCGCATTGCAGAGCGCCACGACGACCAAGTTCTCACCGGGCACCAACGTCAATCTCGTGCGCACACCACCCATTCCCCCGGTATGGCTGACCGTTTTGTAGCCATGCTCATCTTCGTCGATAAACCACCCGACGCCGTACTGCCGGCCATCGGCGAGCTTGACGGTTGGTTCTTGCATTTCATCGATCTGATGTCTGTCCAGGATCTCCTGTTGCCCCGGCCCACGTTGATGGAGATGAAACATGCCGAACCGGACCAGGTCATGAGCGCTGCTGAACACGGCCGATGCACCCGGATGGTCGAATGTATAGAAAGGGAGCGGCGTTTGGTTTGGACCGTAGCGGACGGCCGCCACGTGTTGCAACTCGGCAGGAACATCGACCGATGTGTGCGTCAGACCCAAGGGAAGAAAAACGTTACGCCGCATGAACTCCGCGTAGCTCGTTCCCGACTTACTTCGGATCAGATCGTCCAACACACCGTAGCCGAAGTTGGCATATTGAAAGCGTTCGCCGGGTGCGGACATCAGCACCCCGTACCGTCGTAGCGACTCGTCAAACTCGGGCCGTTCGAAGGATTCGTCTTCATAGAAGAACTGATAGTGGAGCGGTAGACCGGACGAGTGATTGGCAAGACGGCGGATCGTCGCCTCGGAAACTTTGCCCACGCGTGCCGTTAGTCCCGTGTTACCCAAGTGCTGGTTGACGGGATCGTCCAGCTGCAACTCACCGCGTTGCACCAGTAGCATGAGCCCAGTGGCCGTAATCGGCTTGGAAATCGAGGCCAGCGAGTACATCGTATGTTCGCTGGCTAGCACCCGGTTTTCTCGATCCGCCCAACCGAAACCTTGCTCCCATAAGATCTTGCCGTCCCTGGCGACAGCGACGGCCAGCGACGGAATCTGTTGATCGACCAAGGCCTGCTGGATCTTCTCGCGGAGTCGGGCGAACTTGTCCGCCTCGGTTTCGTCGGCCTTGACAACCGCAAAATTTGCCGTTGCCGCGATCAAAAAAGCAAGACAGCCGAGTGACAACCGCAAAGTGGGCATGGGAATCTCCAGAAAATCGAGGGATGACGGCTGCTATGATGGTTCATCTGACCTAGACATGCAAACGCCAGCCGCCACGTTTCTCTTGCCGCATGATGCCGGCGTAAGGTATTCTTCAGAACTGCATACCATTCCATTCGAGGTAGCCGCTATGTGGAAGTTTCCACCACCCATCACACTCGGCTCGCGTTTTTGGCTGGACCAGCCGCGCCAACTTCTAATGACCGGGGTGGCCCTCCTGCTGGTGATGATGGCACCGCCCGCCTGGGTGCGGTCTGACGAGCCCGATCTGGAGGGGCACAGGGCACTGGCCGCGAAAGTCGACCAGTTAATTGCCGATTTGGGCGCCGACCAGTTTGCTCGCCGTGAAAACGCGCAAGCCGCTTTGAAGCAGTTAGGGTTGGTAGCCTTCGACGCGCTCATCAAGGCGCAGCGGCATCCGGATATCGAAATCGCGCTGCGAGCGCGCTATCTGGTGCGGAGTCTGCCAATCCGGTGGGCCCGCGATACGGACCCTCGCCGCGTGAAGGGACTGCTGGCGACCTACTCGGAAGCAAATCGAGCGGACCGCTTAAACCGTATGCAGCAATTGGCGGCCATGCCGGATTCAAGCGGCATCGAGGCCTTGTGTCGCCTGGTCCGCTTCGAAACGGATCATCTTCTGTCCAAGGAAGCCGCTCTGTTGGCAATCAGTCACGTGGCGTCAGAGGATGCGACAGCACGCAAGGAATTGGCGAATCGGATTCGCGCAACCATCGAACTGAGCAACCGGACAGGCGCGGGCTGGATGTTGACCTACGCCCGGACCTTGGAAGCTGGCGAGGACACCGTTGATCAATGGCAACAGATTGTGGATACCGAGTTTGAGAACCTGGCGCGTTTCCCCGAGAACACAGATCGGGACATCGTGCGCGACTTATTGCGATGGCAGGCCGAGTTATTGCGGCAGCTGGGACGCCAAGAAGCTGCGATGGACGCGATTCGCCGAACACTTGATCTGATGGAAGGAGATCGCGGGGAGATCTTCGACATCGTCGATTGGTCGCTCCAGCGCAAGGCATGGACCGTAATCGACGAAATCGCCACGCGGTTCCCCATTGAATTCAACAAGGAAGCGAGGCTGGTCTATCGCCTGGCCGAAGCCCAGCGGAAACGTGGCGAAGAACCACTTGCACTGGAAACAGCGGCACGCGCATTGGCCATGCATCCCAATCTCTTGGAACGCCATGTCGAGACAGCGTACAACCTGATGGGCCGTCAGATGTACGATTGGTCGGAAGACGAGTATCGGCTGGTCATCGATGCCCAAGAGACTGAAAACCGTATCACCCTCGATGCCCGTGACCTGCTGGCCGATATGCTGTTCGACTTGGGCCAGCTTAAGGAGGCGGCGGACGTCGCCCAAGCCGCGGTTGACGCGATTGATAAGGACCCCAGGCTGGTGCAGCAGTCGTCCAGAGCCGTCGCCATGGTGAAGGGCAAGGCTGCGTTTTACCACGCCGTGCACTTCGGCAGCATCGGCGATCATGCCAAGCAGATTGAATTCCTGGAGAAAGCGATCGCGCTGGAGCCGATGCAGCCAGATTATCTGATCGCGATGTATCGTGCCGAAAAAGCGGATAAGCCGTGGCGAGAAGCGACTCTGAAACGCATTCAGAATTCGGCCGATCGATTGCGAGATGAGATTCGTCTTGCCGAACAGACAGTGCGCAACCCACGTCCCGAGAATCGCAATGACATCGCAGCGGCACTGGCTCAGGCGAACAACGAATTCGCCTGGTTGATCAGCAATACGGTCGGAGACTATCGGGAAGCGTTGCAATGCAGCCTGAAATCTCTCGAACTGCAGCCTGGTTCAGGTGCCTTTCTCGACACACTTGGACGGTGCTACTACGCCGTGGGAGATCTTAAGAATGCCGTCAAGACACAAGAATTGGCGGTAAAACAGTCACCCTACTATCAACAGATTCACCGTCAACTAAGATTCTTTAAAGAAGAACTCGCTAAACAGAAGGCTGGCCAAGAATCGCGCCCGCCGGACGAATCCGCAGATGAACCAAACAGTTAACCCGTTGGTTTGCCTGCGATTTCAGCATCTGTTCGCAACGCGTCTCGGCTGGAATTCCGAGGGCTGGCAATCCGAGGGCTGGCAATCGTGGAGTTGAAACGATCCCTGTCGTGCCCCTCCTCGTCTTCAAGTGACTCAGGCCAAACTCATGTCGACCTCATCCTCGCCTGAACCGATTCCGCAACTACCAGTGGACGATGTTGGTAACGTCGAGATAGCGGAGCCCGTCGAAGCAATCGAGCCTACTAAAGCAATCGAACAAGTCGAATCGTCGGACAGTTCATTGCATTGGGCGATATTGTTGATGGCGGTGTGCGTGATGATGCTGGCAGCCATCTTGCAGATACGCGGTTCGGAAATTGTCGTAATTCCAGTTGTCGATCTGCCCTTGCCTGGCACTTGCACGTACAAGAAAATTGTGGGCATGGAATGCCCTGGCTGTGGACTGACACGTTGCTTCATCAGTATTGCCCATGGAAGGCCAGTCGCGGCTTGGTACTTTAATCCTGCCGGTATTCTGTTTTTTGTGATTGTCGCGGGACAGATTCCGTTTCGGGGAATTCAGATCTGGCGAATTCGTCGCGGGCTGGCTGAATTTCGTTTGGGTCGAGTCGCTCATTACCTGTTAGGAGTCTTGATTGTCGCGCTTCTGACGCAGTGGCTTATCCGCACGTTCTTCGTGTGACCATCGGCGTCTTGTGGAGTCTGAGAATGACTTCATTTTGGCCCCAGATTCGAGACATGAAAAAGATACAAATTGATGACATGGAATTGAGCGTGAGGCAGGACGGTCAGGGACCGCCCTTCTTGTTCGTTCACGGGTTTCCGCTCGACCACACAATGTGGAACCAGCAGATCGCCGAGTTCAGCAAGGACTACCACGTTATCGCGCCGGACCTGCGTGGCTTTGGCGCAAGCGGGTTGGGCAGTGAACCGGTATCAATGGCCAGGCTGGCCGACGATCTGGCGGTCATGCTTAGCGAGCTTCAGATAACACGGCCGGTCGTGTTTTGCGGCCTATCGATGGGAGGCTACATTGCCTGGCAGTTCTGGGCTCGCCACTCCGATCGCCTGGACAAGCTGATTCTGTGCGACACGCGGGCAGCTGCCGATTCCGCCGCAGCCGCACAGGGTCGTCGCGAAACCGCCATGCGAATTCTGAGCGAAGGTGCCGGTGAATTGATCGAAGGGATGTTGCCAAAGCTCTTTGCAAATGCCACAGACAACACAAATGCTACCGACAACTCATTGCCGAAGTTGGTACAGGCCACACGTTGCGTGATGGAATCCACCAGCCCGCGAACCGTCGCCGCAGCTCTCCTGGCGATGGCGGCAAGACCAAACATCGAGCCCCGTTTGGCCGAGATCTCAGTGTCAACATTGCTTCTCTGCGGCGAACACGACCTGATCACACCAGTCGACGAGATGCAGCAAGTTGCCGCCGCCATGCCCGACGCCCAGTTTGAAGAAATCAGCGGTGCGGGGCATATGGCGCCGATGGAGCAACCTGCGGCAGTGAATCGGGCGATCCGCGAATTCCTTGAGCGCCACGCGTAACGAGCGGAAGCGGAGGGCCTAGAAAGCTCGTATCAGGTTCTTCTTTACAAATGAGTCAAGTTTTCAGCGACGGGCACCGACCGCAGGTTGGTCGGTGAGTGCGTCGCTGCAATCGAGCGATAGCTCGTATCGGTCCGAGGCACAGCCTCACTAGTTGGACAGCGCCAGTTTCATCGTTAAGTAGTTGCTGAAATTGGCCTTCCATCAACAGAGAGAAATAGGCGATCCTCCGCGTGGTTTCAATCACGTAGATCACGGAGGATCGCCATGATGACTTTGAAGGAACTCAA
>JASLRF010000574.1 GCA_030744095.1 Pirellulaceae bacterium
CCTTGACGGCGGTTAGCGCATTGAGCGTCAGGACGCCTAATGAAGGCGCGCAGTCGACAATCAAGAAATCGAAGTTCGCGTCGTCCGCGCGAATTCGATCACGTAGGATTGCGTCGCGTCCCACCTCGCCTGCCAATTCGACTTCGGCGGCGGCGAGATCCAAGTGCGACGGGACGACGGATAGATGATCCGTCAGGTTGTGACGTGCTTCACGCAACGTGGCTGCACCGCTCAACACGTGATAGATCGTCGTGTCGGTATCGCGCGGGACAACGCCCAGGTGGAGCGACGCGTGTCCCTGAGGATCGAGATCGACGAGGCAGACGCGTTTGCCCAAATCCGCCAACGCAGCGCTCAAATTGACCGCAGTGGTCGTTTTGCCAACTCCGCCTTTTTGATTGATGATGGCGATACTGCGCATTTCGAACTCCATTTCCCGAGATTTGTGGGCGAATTCTCGTCCGTCCGTGCATCCACGCGCGCCCGCTCAACTGCCCGGGCCGAATTGGGCGGTGGGATTATGTCAACTTGCTCGAAATGCGGCTAGATGAATCGGTGGAGTTGGTTCCCGGCTGGAATTGGGCTAAAAATGCAGGGTGAGATTCAAGGAATGTGCCTGATTCTGTCAAACTAGTACGCGTGTTTTGCTCAAGGAGCCCTGCTGTTGCGCGTTATCGTCGAAAAAACAGCTGACAAAGCGGAATTGCGAGCGGCCAGTCTTGTTGCCGATTTGGTCCGACGCAAACCTCAGGCAGCTCTCGGTTTAGCGACTGGGAGCACGCCCATCAACGTCTATCGCGAGCTGATTCGTATCCATCGCGATTCAGACCTGGATTTTTCGCAAATCACGACGTTTAACCTCGATGAATACGTTGGATTGGGCCCCAAACATCCACAGAGTTTTCGCTACTTCATGCAGGAACAGCTGTTTGACCACATCAACATCGACTTGGCAAATACCTTCGTGCCGGATGGTCGCGCGTTGGATTTTGAATCGCATTGCCGTCAATTTGAGCAACGGATCGTCGACGTGGGCGGAATCGACCTGCAATTATTAGGGATCGGCGTCGATGGCCATATCGCGTTCAATGAACCCGGCTCGTCCCTCGGCAGCCGCACGCGGCTGAAGACGTTGGCCAGCGAGACGATTCGACAAAATGCGAAGCATTTTCCAGGCGATCAACAGGTGCCCCGACTCGCCCTAACGATGGGCGTTGGCACGATTCTCGAATCGCGAAAATGTCTGCTGCTGGCGACGGGATCGCACAAAGCGTCAGCAATTCGCAGTATGATCGAAGGACCGGTGACCGCCCAGATTACTGCGTCCGCCCTTCAGCTGCATCGCGAGGTGATCGTGATTGTCGACGAACAGGCTGGTGGGTGGTTGGAACGCCGGGACTATTATTCTGAGGTCGAAGAGTGTCACCAGCTCCTCGAAAGTGGACAGCTACGTGCTTTAGGAATTGGAAACCAATAAGCTATGCGACTCATCGGCACGCTCGACAAGGAACCAGAGGCACATCGGTTCACAGCCCATCTTGTAACCGAAGGTATCCAAGCGCACGCAGAATTCGACAGCGACAGCTGGGCAATCTGGGTCCGTGACGAAAATCGCATCCATGAGGCGAAAGATGCCTTGGATGATTTTCGTCGCGATCCCGATGCGTCCGTCTACCAGGGCGCCGAACGCGCGGCGGAAGCGCTGCTACGTGAGGAAACTCGCCGCAACGAACAGGCACAGAGAAACGTCGTCACCATGCGTGGCAAATGGAAAAGTGGAGGTGCCGGCCGAAAAAAACCGTTGATCCTGACCTTGATTGTGATCAGCGTTGTTGTCGCCATGGGATCTAACATGGGAGGAGACAAACAAGGATCGGTGTTGAGGACACTGATGTTTCGCGATGTGCAGAACTTGAACAAGCCAAATGTTGACTGGAATACGCTGGACGCCAAACTGATCAATATCAAGCAGGGAGAATTATGGCGGACGATCACACCGATCTTCATTCACTTTGGTCCCATGCATCTGATCTTTAACATGATCATGGTCTATCAGTTGGGCAGCCTGGTGGAAGATCGCCGTGGGACCGTGCGGATGGCGTTAATGGTCCTGACGATTGCTATCGTGTCGAATCTGTTCCAAGCGCTTGTCCCGCAAGATTGGGGTGGCGGAGTTTACTTTGGTGGAATGTCCGGCGTTTTATACGGCATCTTTGGCTACTTGTTTATCAAGTCGCGCTGGGAACCTGAATTGGGCATGCGTATCCCACAAAGTACTGTGGTCATCTTGATACTCTGGATGCTGCTGGGCTTTTCCGGCGTCCTCGACGAACTAATTGGTGGTCGCATAGCCAACTGGGCTCACGGAATCGGTTTTATAACCGGCGTCGTCATCGCGGCAGTGCCCCTTGCGTTGCAAAGCAAGTAAGAGGCCTGTTCTAGCGACCATCTTCCGTGAGAGCTCGCGTTTCCCATTCGTCTGACTTTTCGGCGAAGGTGCGCATACGTTCCGGCACAAAGGGCCCGGTACGTTCTGCCCCGTTCAGCCCAATGCGGTTGCATTGCGTGTCAAAGGCAATAATGACGTCCTCCCCGTCCTGTGCGAATCTGAGGGCAAACGACCATTGGCTGACACAATCGGACTGCGATGCATCCCACTGATAATTCACGTCTTGGAGCAGGGCGTGTCGAGCGTGTGAGAGTCCCGGAGTTCCAGTGATTTCAACGTGCTGGGAAACCAGGACCGTATCGCCACCAATCCGCAGGATTCCCTTCGGCCGGTTCGAGCTGCCTGCAACGGCTGATTCCTGTTCGAGCCGCAGCAATACCACCTGGGGTGCCAAGCGAATCAGCTGCGCCGCTTCGGTGCCCAAAAACTCACGGCATCGCCGACTCTTCTGGAACTGGTGCCACCACGAATAACCGCTCAGCAAGAGGGCCAGCAGAATAATTCCCACGATCACCGCTTTTCCGCGGTTCGATTGGTTCACGATGTCTTGTCCTTCCAATTAAGAACCAGCCAATGGACAATTGTCTCTTTGTAGGATGGGCACTCCTGCACGTCGCCAACGATCAGACGGCAGGAGTGCCCGTCCTACGACCGTTTCGCGACAGTTGTTTCTTGCCTGATCCTAAGCGTTGGGCGTATTCTCCACATCCGGTGGCAGAAGTATACTGACCCTCTTCTACATCAGCTCTCAGAACCGTTATTTGATGGCTCCCAGAGCGCGTGCGGAGTAACCATGGTGGCTTCTTCGTCGTTTGGACGCGTGAAACATAGTGTGGAGACGACCAATGCCCGATACGTTTGATCCTTACCGTGAAGCGCTCGTCATGGAAACCGCCACGGTGTGGCCCGATGAGTACGACGAGATGGAACCGGCTGAGAAGACGCGTATTTCGCAGTCGCTTCACTCTGATCCTGAAAACTGCCCGCAGCTCGAGTATGTCCGCGTTCACACCGGCTTCTGCCGGCAGGTCACCGTGACGCCCGAGGATATCGAACGAGTCGGTTAGTCACTGACCTTTTGACTTTCGCAGCAAAAGACTTCGCGCCACCGGCGCGTCCCGCCGACCTTTGATGCTACGACGTTCGCCGCTTTCCATTCCTCCCAGCCCGAATCCACCAGATGCCTGACTCACAATTGAATGTCCGTGTGAACCTTGCCGAGCGGAGTTACGATATCGCGATTGGATCGGGCAAGTTGGCCACGGCGGGCGAATTCGTCACATCGTGCTGTCAGGCGAGTCATGTCGTGGTCATCACCGACAGAAACGTCGAATCACTTCATGCCGCGTCTGCCATCGACAGCCTCGTCAGTGCTGGCTTGCGCGTTGATCAAATTGTCCTTGAACCGGGTGAAGCGACCAAGTCCGTCCTTCAAGCGGACGAATTGTGGCGCGTGTTGCTGGAATTCGGAACCGATCGTAAGTCGGTGGTGGCGGCGGTCGGTGGTGGAGTCGTAGGCGATCTGGCCGGTTTCATCGCCGCCACGTACGCACGGGGAATATCGTTCGTGCAACTCCCCACCACTTTATTGGCGCAGGTCGATAGCAGCGTCGGTGGCAAAGTTGGCGTCAACTTGCCTGGTGCCAAGAATATGGTGGGCGGATTCTGGCAACCACATGGCGTGCTGATCGATATTGACGCCTTGTTGACTTTGCCAGTCCGCGATTATCGATCTGGCCTGGGCGAAGTCGTCAAATACGGAGTGATTCTAGACGAATCATTTTTCGAGTTTCTGGAATCCAATGTCGACGCGATCAACGCCCGTCAAACCGATGTTTTGGCGAAGATTGTTGCCCGCTGTTGCCAACTCAAAGCCGATGTCGTACGGGCGGACGAGCGTGAAGAGACCGGCATCCGCGCGGTCCTCAATTACGGTCACACCTACTGCCACGCGCTGGAGACGGTCACAGGTTACGGCACCTTTCTGCACGGTGAAGCGGTGGCCATTGGGATGCTATGCGCGTCTCGTTTGGCCGAATCTCTTGGTCGCATCGACCACGAGGCAACACGGCGCCAGCATGACCTCCTGCTGGCCTTGGGATTGCCCGTCACCGTGCCTGACCTTGACCGTCAAATGTTGTTGGACGCCATGCAACACGACAAGAAAACCGTGGGAGGCCAACTGCGCTTTGTCCTACCGACGCGAATCGGCCATGTCGAACTGATCGATGACGTGCCGTCTGACAAGGCCCGTGCCGCCTTCGATGGCTAGCAAGGCTGTGCCTCGGACCGACGCGAGCGATCGCTCGGTTGCGGCAACCCGCTCCCCGACCAACCTGCGGTCGGTGCCCGTCACTGAGAACCTGACTCATGAAATCGAACTTCAGCCGCCGAGGAGCCCAACTCATGCCGCGTCTCGCCCTCACTTCGTTTGCCGCCCTGCTGATCGCCGCACCGCTCTTTGCCGCCGAGTCGAAGTCTCGACCAGTCGGCGAGAAGCCGAATATCATCTACTTCATGGTCGACGACCTGGGCTACGGTGAGCTCGGCTGCTACGGACAGAAGAAGATCAAAACGCCGTACATCGACGCCTTCGCTTCCGAAGGCATGCGGTTCACCCAGGTCTACGCCGGGTCGAACGTCTGCGCCCCGTGCCGCAGCGTGCTGATGACCGGCCGCCACACCGGCCACACCCCGATCCGCGCCAACGGCGCCGGCCGGCACCTCTCGCTCGAAGACGACACCGTTGCGGAGCGAATGAAGGCCGCGGGTTACGCGACCGGGCTGTTCGGCAAGTGGGGCTTGGGCAACGAAAACAGTGAGGGTGCGCCGTGGCGCCAAGGTTTTGATGAGTTCCTGGGCCAGCTCGAGCAGGTCCACGCCCACTTCTATTACCCGTACTGGATCTGGCATAACGACAAGAAGATGATGCTGCCAGGCAACGAGCGCAACCAGCGCGGCAGCTATGTGCAGGATGTAATGCACGCAGGTGCGCTCGATTTCATCCGCGGCAACATAGACAAGCCGTTCTTTCTCTACTACGCCTGCATCATCCCGCACGTGGAGCTGGTCGTGCCGGAAGAGGACGAGTTGCCCTATCGCGGTAAGTTCCCCAAGAGGCTGATCGACGACCGTCGGCCTGGCTACATCGACGGCGCGGACGGGCTGGTCACCTTCGCCGGCATGGTCAGCCGGATGGATCGTCAATTCGGGCAGATCATCACGCTACTGAAGGAGCTGGGCATTGACGACAACACGCTGGTGATCTTCACCTCCGACAACGGTGGCCAGGGCGGCGGCGACTGGGCGAAGATGACCGACTTCTTCGAGGGCAACGCCCCGTTGAAGGGTTACAAGGGCATGTGGTACGAGGGCGGTATCCGCGTGCCGTTCATCGCCCGCTGGCCGCGCAAGATCAAGGCCGGCACCGAGACCGACCACCTGACCTACTTCGGCGACTTCATGCCCAGCGCCTGCGAGGTCGCCGGTGTAGACGCCCCGGCCAATACCGATGGCATCAGCTACCTGCCCACCCTCCTAAGCCGCCCGCTCCAACAGAAGCAGCACGACTACCTGTTCTTCGAATACCGAAGTGGAACGAAGATGCGATACTGCATCCGCCAGGGCGACTGGAAGATCCTCCAATCCCGCCCCGCCGGGTCGTTCGAACTCTACAACATCCGCAACGACATCTCCGAAGAAAACAATCTCGCAGACAAGCATCCCGATATCGTCGACCGCATGAAATCACTGATCGAGCAATCTCGCACACCCGAGATCGAGTTCGCGCCAATCGAACGGACGGGCATCAAGGATTACGTGCGGTGACTCCCCGAGCTGTTTGCCAGGGTTGTAGGATGAATTTCGACCATACGGAGACTAAGGATCGTTCGAGGAATTACTGTCCGACAGTCGCCTTTCGCTCCGCGAAAGGAACGTGCTTTCGCGGAGCGAAAGACGACAATAATAGATCGAACACTGCTACTTACCAGGGCGAACCCAGGTTTGGTCCTTCTTATAGCGTTCTGCCCGATCGATCACTGTAGCGTTCTTGCTGGTCTTGATCACCAGGTCAAGCGCCTTGGCAAACTCGACCTTATTGGGTTCGCGGAGAGTACGGTGATGAGCCAATTCTACGATAGATAGACACGCCTGTTCCGCCGTAGCTGACTTGCTGACGTAAGGCAAAATGAAACGCAATGACCCGGCTGTACGAATCGCTCGAGCTCGATCAAGTGCCAGGATGCGTTCGCGGTCTGCACTGGCCATCGCCACCGCCTGCTTGAGCAACGTTAGTCGCTGGTCATCTGTACGCGTATCGCTCAAGGGTGCAACGCGCATCAAAGCCCGCAACGCAGTCGTGCGATGCGACGAATGCGAGTCGGTTTTTGCTAGTTGCATCAGCCGAGGAGCGATCGAAGCATCAGGCCAATTGCTGATCGCTCGAATCCCCAGGGCATGCAGCGTCGAATGGCTACTTTTGATCGCCGCTTCGATTTCGCTGCGAGCATCTGAACCACCAACTCGACCCAGTGTCGAGAGCATGGTCAGTCGCTGTTGAGTATTAAGTTTGTTGATGGCCGCTACCAGCGGTGCAGATCGCTTGGCCGGATCAGCCGCTCGAGCACAAACGAACATGATTTGCTTTTCGGCGGTCGCCTGTTCGCTACCTGGGGTAGCCTTCAACACTCCCTGGACCATTTCAGCAATATGCTCAGGGCCTGCGATTTTTCCCAGTGACGCCATGGCTGCCTTGCGTACTTGCGATTCAGAGCTCACCGCAGCGACGAGGATAAGGGGAATCGCTTCCAATGCCCGACGCGTTGTAAGAACGTCGATTAAGGCAACTCGAGTTGTCGCGGCAGCATCCTTCATCCCGCTTGCGATCCGTCGAGAAACTGTTTGACCAGGCATCCGCACGAGACTCGTTTTCGCCGCGGACCGTTCAGCCGTGGTTCCTTCATCGAGCAACTGAAGTAACTTGGGCAGATCTGTCGACGTGCCCAGGTCGCCCAACGCGCGAATCGCCTCGACACGAACGTCGGCGTCCTTGGTTGAGCTTAGCAATAAGACGACGGCGGAGCGGGCTGCGTTGTCGCCACGGACCGTAAGAGCCTTCAGTAGACCAACCTGTGCGGCGGGTGAGAGCTTCGGTAACACCTCCGCAAATGCCCTCGTCGCTGCCTCACCGGGACTTGCCGTGCGGACTTGCTCCAATCCCAGTGACCGCATGTCCTGGTCATTGTCGTTAAGCAACTCGATGACGACGCCCACGAGTTGAGCTGAATCGTCGGCACTTATCGGCGCCGTGACGTGAATGACAATCAACGTGGACAATAAACCAGAGCACATCCGCACACGCAACATGTTGGTAACTCCTCAGACCATAAAAGCGACTCGATCATTGTGCACAAAGTCACCATGAACCGAGTCGCGTTTTCAATCGATATCGAAGAGCCCTATTTTTTTGCCAGGCAGGCAAGTTTGCCACGCGTCGCGGCCATGCGAATATGCTTCGGCTGTTCGTCGCCGGCCAGACCGTTATAGATTGCCAGAGCGTCAAGTCGCTTGCCGTCGGCTAGGAGGGCTTCTGCACAACACAGCGAAGCATCGATCGCCGCTGGGTGCTTCGACTTTGACAGTGCTTTCGCGGCGGCGGCGGTATGTATCGCCCCCAATGCAATTGCCGCTGCCTTGGCAACTGGATTGAAACTATCACTAAGCACGCCCGCCAGTGCGTTGACTGAGTCCGTATCCTGGCGAACGCCAAGCGAGCTGATGATTCCTACCTTCTGTGCGTTTTCAACTTTCGGCAAAGCTTCTCTCAACGCCTTGGCGGCACCTGGAGTTGGAATACGTTCCAGTGCGTAACGCGCCATGTGCGAGAGATCTTTGTCGGCCAGTAAGCTGGCCAAGGCAGGTACACAGTCATCGGTTCCGATCACTCGCAACTTGCGGCAAACGAAATCCTTGGCAGCTCGCGGCACGTCGTCCGTCAAGATTGCTGTCAGGGTGGCTTCGAGCTCCTTTCGTGCAGCGTCATCTTCACGTGTCGAAATGAGGGCATCGTTAATCGGTTTGAGAACCTCGGGGTCTTGACCCCAGTCGTATTTTTTCAGGGCATCGAAAGTTTGATCTAACATTGTTTTTCCCTTTTGGGACTGGTTTATTCTAGAAGACGAGAAACCGAATCGCGTCGCTTACAATTGCCACGGTTCGCGACGAGCACGATCGAGGAAGCGGTTCGCCTCCTCGTCACCAGGGAATTCTTGTTTCTCAGAATCCCATTTCAAGGACCGTTGCAGCGTATAGGCGATGATGCCTAGATGAGCCACAGTCACGGTGTTAACCGCCAACTCGATGTCGCGGAACGGTTTTTCACGCGTCTTGACACATTCGATAAAGTCGCCGTAGATATTGCCGTTCCCTTTGTAGGTCGGAATCGGCTTGGCTTCTATCTTTTCGCCCGGCGTACCTTCAACGCTCAAGTTGCCTCGCCCAGGCTTGTTGTGATACAACAGCTTGCCGTTGGGATACTTGTAGGTGAGGTAGTTCTTGCCTTCCTCGTCGTTGTAAACAACATCGGTCGGTTGCAATTCGCGGATGTCGATTGCAAAGGTCGCACCGCCAAAGTGGTGAGCGCCCCAATCAGTCATACCACCGCCCGAATAATCGATGTAAGATCGCCAACTATTGCCACTGGTGGAAAAACTACCCGAGCAACGTGCGGCGTTGTATGGTGCCCAAGGCGCTGGCCCGAGCCATAGATTCCAATCGATATCATCGGGAGCGTCAGAACCAGGTAAGTTGCATTCTTTGGACAACGGACCGACGTTAACATTGATCGACTTGATCGTACCCAACTCGCCACCCCAACATGGATCGACAGTTTTGCGATAGTCTTGCAGAACTCGTTGGCTGCCGCCGGACACAACACGCGAGTATCTTCGAGCTGCTGCGACCATGAGTGGACCTTCTCGCAGCGTTCGCGATTCTGGCTTCTGACAGTAAACGTCTTTGCCAGCTTGGCAAGCTTCGATGACCATGATGGCGTGCCAGTGATCGGGAGTCGCGATGTGGACGGCATCGATGTCGTCTTGAGCGATCAACTCACGAAAGTCGTTGTACAATTGACAATCGTTGTTGCCATATTTTCCGTCTACCTTGCCTTTAGACTTTTCGCGCACACCACGTCGAACATCAGACACGGCGACATATTGAACGTCTTTGCGGCCAAGAAAACTGCCTTGGTCGCCGCGGCCCATGTTACCAATACCAATTCCGCCCATCACGATGCGGTCACTGGCAGGTGGGGTGTCGGCGTTACCTAAGGCGGTAGACGTGATCACATACGGCGCAGCAACCGCAAGGCTAGCCGTTTTCAGAAACCGACGGCGAGTGGTTTTTGTGAGTTGGCCCATGGAAATGACCTCGTAAGAAGAAGGATGGTGGTTGCCAAACGTATTAGGCCGCTAATTTTACTTACCGAAGTCGGAACGCGTCAACAAGTGTGACCATCGAAACGGAAATCCGAGACGCAATCCGTGCCGCGGGCAACCGGCCGCAGAAGACGCTGAGATTCGTTAGTCTCCATTATGGTCAGAAACTTGTCGTATTTGAGTCAAGTTTTAGCGACGGGCACCGACCGCAGGTTGGTCGGGGAGCGGGATAACAAGACCGAGCGGTAGCTCGGATTGGTTCGAGGCACAGCCTCACTAGCCCTTTGTCAATTCTTGATTCTAGGGTTGAAGAAGAATGGTCGTCTGGCCAGATAGTCGTTGATCGCTCCGCGATCAATACGTTTGGTTCGCGGAGCGAACCACGACAATCAGGCGTACTAGCAACGGCGCTCCACCATCAGCGCCGCGGCAAGTGCGCTACAATTGTTCTTCAATCGCCGCTTGAGCTCGTTCTCCAGAATCCACCGAAGTAGTTGTTCGCGACCGGCGAGCTTGTGGTCATCATGACAGTCTTGCGAGCGTTCTTCTGACACGAGCCGAAATATGTGACCGCAGTTTGTGCAGCGCACTTTCGGATTTACACGATCGTTTGGGATTCGCAGCCGTTTCGAGCACGCAGGACAACCGAATTCCATCTTTGTCTTCTCTCGCTGTGATACGTCGTGACCGAGCTTCGCATTGCCGCTAACCATTGGCATCATAGTACACTATGTGTGCAGATAAAACCAAAGTGCGGATTGGAGAAGCGAAGGGTGATTCTGAGGTGGAAGATCCGAGCCAACGCGTCATAGTTTTCGCCCGTGGGTTCCTGAGTTCCCCGGATGATATCTATCTGACGCCGTCGGTTTGCGGCGTCTGGGCAAATGATGCGGCTGTCGACTTAGTCCGAAAGGAGTGTATGATGTTCATTCACACCTTCCATCATCGTCGCACGTTAGAGTTCGTCCCAGTTTTGTGACCCGATGCGTGTCCCAGGCGCTGCGGATGCCTTTGGCTCGCCACACTTCCTCGCGATCCCATCGCTGGTCGTGACGTGGACCCGCACCGTTCCGGCAAACCCGTCTGCCGGGTCGATCGTCAGCACATTGCCCGCCAGGCTGACCGCGGCGTTGCCCTGCAGAATCTCAGCGAAGTAGCTCAGGTCATCTCCTTCCGCGTCGCTGGCCGCGAGCGCGAGGGTCAGTGTGTCCTCGTTGTGTGACATCGTCTGGTCGGCGATTGGCTCCAGCACCGGAGCCGCATTGGTCACCGACACAGTGAACGTGTCTTCAACGGTCTCTATTGAGTCGCTGACTTCAACGGTCAGTTCCAAGTTTCCGACGAATCCGTCCTCCGGATCGTCAAGATGTTGCCCGCGAGGCTCACTGTCGAGGCATTCACGGCGACGTAGGTGGCCGTGGCCGCGTCATCGCCGTGGTCATCCGGCTCGAGCACTGTCAGAGCAGTACTCATTGGGGAGCTTGTGAGGCCGCGTTGATCGATGGCGCGGGCGAAGAAACGGTGGGTTCCGACAGCGAGGTCGCTGGTATCCAGGGCAACGCTCGCGACGCCGTCAACAATGGTGGTGTCGTATCCCAACCCTGGGTCGGCGCTGTCCAACTGGCCGTCGTTGTTGGCATCGTGGTAGAAGTGTACGGTGGCGAGATCACCATCGCGGTCGGTGACGTCCGAGGCGATGAGCGAGGCAGCCTTCCCTGCCGCGACAGGGTTTGGCGAGGCGGAGAGGGAGCCGACCAAAGGTTTGCCGGGAAGCAGTTGTAGCGTATTGTAAGCGTTGAGCCGTCCGCCGGTGGCCACCTTGCCGTGAAGCGAGTTGAGCGAATCGGCACCGTCCAAAATTGCATTCTTGATCTCGGCAACGCTCGCATCAGGCGCCACCGACCACGCCAGGGCGGCCACTCCGGAGACGTGCGGCGTCGCCATGCTTGTGCCGGAATACGCGGCATAGCCGTTGCCCAGCACCGTGCTATAGACCGAGACACCGGGGGCCGCCAGATGCACCGTGTTCTGACCATAAGAACTGAAGGATGCGAGGTTGTCGTCATGGTCTGTGGCGGCGACAGCAATGACGTTCGAGGCATCGTAACTTGATGGGTAATGTGGATTTAAATCATTATTAGAATGGGAGTTGCCGGCCGCGGCGGAGAACAGAATTCCGGCATCGTTGCTCGCCTCGATGGCACTGGCCATTGCCGGACTGTAGCCACCGCCGCCCCAACTGTTATTGGTCAACTGATAGTAATTTTGATTTCACTCAGCCTACAAGGAAGACTCGCTAATGCAAGGGACGGGGGGATAGGTCAGCTCCTGAGTCGTATCGGCTTGGTCCGACGCTTCGAACGGCACGAATACGGATCGTCTCAAATACCCGTGGGACGCGGTTTTTGATTCTTGAGATTCCCATCTAACCACCGGAAAATGACACTCGTCATCACAGCCGCACGTACCTATAGAAAGTCGACCGCGAGAGCCTCAGCGTCTTGCAGATGTCATCAATCTCAATGCTTTTGTCAGCAT
>JASLRF010000575.1 GCA_030744095.1 Pirellulaceae bacterium
GCCACAACGATGTTTGGATGCGAGCGTCAGGTGGCTCCGAATCTGAATGCGGACGAAAGTACGGCGTTGGCGCTGCGCGAACTGTTGGAATCCGGTGCTGGTCCAGCCGAGGAGGGAGGTGGCGCAACCCTCAGCGAGCCAACCGGTTGGGCGACACTGGCCGGGCGTTTTCAGATCAACGGAACAGCGCCGCGACTCAGTCCGCTGATAGTTGACAAAGACACCGAGGTCTGTGCGCCCGCCGGGACCCGGGTGATGGAAGAGACCGTGGAAGTCAGTGCGACGGGTGGAATCAAGAACGTCTTGATTTATCTCGTGTCAAAGACTCCTGCGGACGATCCCAAATGGGAACATCCGTCCTATCTCGAAGGTAAGACGGGTGAGGTTGTTTTTGATCAAAAGGCATGCATCTTTCTCTCGCATGTTTCGGCCATGAGATCAACGCAAACGCTGCGGATTCTCAACAGCGATCCCGTGCTTCACAACATGAACATCCAAGCTGGCCGCGGCGCGATTGCCTTTAATGGCAGCGTTCCCTCAAACGGCGAAACCACTTATCAGCCCGGCGGCCAGACCGACCGGCCTTTTCCCATTTCCTGCAGCGTCCATCCCTGGATGTCTGCCTTCATGATTACGCGGGACAGTCCCTATTTTGCTGTCACCGATGACGATGGCGGCTTTGAGATTGCCAATGTCCCGGCCGGCGTCGAACTCGAATTTCGCGTCTGGCAGCAGAAACCCGGGTTTCTTCAGAAGGTCAGTGTCAATGGTGCGGCAACTCCGTGGAAGCAGGGACGTTTCTCCGTCATGCTGACGCCCGACGAGCGACGCGAAATGAGCGTAACCGTCGATGCGTCGGTATTCCAGTAGTGTGGTATTCCAGTAGTGTGGTTCAGATCTCCAGGTTCGGCGTGGCGAACCGTTGGAAACTAATGATGACAAGATTTCAGCGAAAACTGCAATTAGGTGTGGCCTTCGTCCTGATGGCAATCGTGGCCGGTTTGGCTGGTTGCTCGCCAAAAGCCGAATTCAGCGCCAACGCGGTTCTCATACAGAAGAACGAAGATGCCGTGGATGGGTCTATTGAGTTCAGCGATCAGCG
This sequence comes from Pirellulaceae bacterium, assembly GCA_030744095.1. Next base: position 1,103 of record JASLRF010000575.1, read on the forward strand.
TCGAGCCGATATCGCGAATGCCTTAACCGCGTTGTTTGGCACGCCTGACGATCCGCACGTGCCAGCGGCGATTGGAATCAGTGGTTCCGACGTCGCTCAGGTGATGGACGCGAACAAGATCAAGTTCGCCGCCGGCCCCGTGGGCAGCGACGAACAAGGCCGTGCGCATGGTCTGTACCGTGAACATTGTGCCCACTGTCATGGGGTTACCGGTGATGGTGCGGGTCCCACGGCGTCGTTCCTGAACCCATATCCACGTGACTTCCGCATGGGGATTTTTAAGTTTAAATCGACATCCAAAGGCCAACGGCCCACGCACCAAGATCTCAAACAGATCATGGTCAATGGAATTCCTGGGACCGCAATGCCCAGTTTTCTGGTGTTGCCGGAAAACGAAATTGAAGCCTTGATTCACTACGTGCGTTACTTGAGCGTGCGGGGTGAAGTTGAACGGCTGTTGATTGACTATGCAACGTACGAGCTGAATCCGAAGGTCGAACCAACCGAGAGTGATCCCAATCCGACCCCGGAGGACCGCTTGGTGGACTTGACCGCATCAAGCGAAGACCTGGAGACTCAAACCGAAATCATTCGCTTGTTTGTTGCTGAAGTCACTCAAAAGTGGATTGATGCGGAGTCCAATTCGACGGATCCTACTCCGCCCGATCCTGACCGGGATCTCGCGAAGTCGGTCGCGCATGGTCGCGAGCTGTTCTATGGCCCAATCGCGAATTGCGTCACGTGTCACGGCGATTCCGCGCTGGGAGACGGCCAAACGACAGACTATGACGATTGGACAAAACTGCTTGAACCGACCAAGCCAGAGTTACTTGCCAAGTTTAGGAAACTAGGTGCGTTGGAGCCTCGTAACATTCACCCTAGGAATTTACGCCTGGGTGTTTATCGAGGTGGCCGGCGCCCGATTGATCTCTATTGGCGGTTGAAGAACGGGATCGACGGTACTCCTATGCCGGCCGTTTTGATGTTGCCGGATGACGCACAGCCTGGCGCCAAGGGCCTCACCGAAGCAGATCTCTGGTCACTGATCGACTACGTTCGGAACCTGCCCTACGAAACGATTAGCAACCCTCGATTGGCGCAGCCCATACCTAATAATCAGCGCGAGCGGAGTTAGCCGCGGAGGAAGATTGTGGGACGATTCTGGAGTATTCTGTTCTTGCTGGTACCCGTGCTGGGTGTCCTGACGTTTGTATGCGCAATCGCAGACATCTGGCCGATGAATGGTGGGGCGTACGCATTCCCTGGCAACAATTGGCTGCCTGAGAACGTTAATGACCATGGGCACGTGATCGATCGGTTGTTCACGTTCATTCTGTATCTGACCGGAACCATCTTTGTTGGCACGTCGAGTGCGCTGTTTTGGTTCATGTGGAAATTCGACGCGGCGCGAAATCCTAACCCCGTCGAGTTCACGCATGGCAGCCACAACCTGGAAATTATCTGGTCTATTCTGCCCGCAGCCACGCTGCTGTTTATTGCTATCTACCAGATGAACGCCTGGGCCGATGCAAAACTAAATCGACCAGAGGAAGTCATCGCAGGTCGACCAGTTCCGCAGAGACCGCTGGTTCGCGTTACAGGCAGGCAATTTGAATGGCGATTGCAGTATGCGGGAGCTGACCGCGAACTAGGGACAAGAGATGACATATTCCTGGTCAACGATTTGCACATTCCACTGGACCAGGAAGTCGTGATCCAGCTCGAAAGCGAAGATGTGCTACACAGTTTCTTCTTGCCCAACTTGCGGATCAAACAGGATGTCGTTCCCGGGATGAGACAATTCACCTGGTTTCGCGCAAACAAGGCCGGCGTCTACGACATCGTGTGTGCCGAGTTGTGCGGCTGGGGCCATTACAAGATGCGCGGTCGGCTGACGATCGAACCGGAAGATCAATTCAACAAATGGCTGGCGCAGAAATTCGACGAACAAGAGTTCGCGGGGTCGGCTCCGGACTCGGGAGAATAGGTGCATGAGCGGTCAGGGTGAAATGACGGTCGGCAGGTTTGTTTCGACCTACGTTTTTTCGCGCGACCACAAGATCATCGGTCTGCAGTTTCTGTTTTCGACGCTGCTCTGGTTCTTGGTTGGTGGGTTATTAGCGCTGGGTATTCGCTGGCAGCTGGCGTGGCCGTGGGCGGACATGCCATTCATCGGCCGGATGCTGTTCTCCGCCGAAGGCGGACAGATCTCGCCGGAGTTCTACACGACGCTGTTTACGATGCACGCCACGGTGATGATCTTTTTCGTGATTATCCCGATCCTTGCCGGTGCCTTCGGAAACTACTTGATTCCGTTGATGATCGGCGCCGAAGACATGGCCTTTCCGACACTGAACATGTTGAGTTATTGGTTCATGTGGCCAGCGTTTATCTTCATGGGCATCAGCTTCATCTGGCCACCTTATGGTGCTGGGGGCGGGTGGACCTCCTACCCGCCACTTTCTTCCATCATGGAAGCAGCGCCTCACAGTATGCAAGCCCAGACGTGGTGGTTGTTGGGCGTCACCTGCGTGGGCATCTCCTCGATGTTGGGATCGGTCAACTACATGACCACGATCATCCAGATGCGTGCTCCCGGCATGACGATGTTCCGTTTGCCAATGACCATTTGGGGCATGTTCATTACGGCGATTCTCCAAGCGTTTGCGTTGCCTGTATTGACCGCCGCGGGGTTTATGCAGCTAACGGACCGCTTGTTCGGGACCGGTTTTTTTATTCCAGAGAACTTGATTGTCAACAACTCCGTCGCGGCCAGCGGTGGTGGGCAGCCGCTTTTGTGGCAGCACCTTTTCTGGTTCTATTCCCACCCCGCTGTCTACATCATGATTCTTCCGGCGATGGGGATGGCATCGGACATTATCACCTGCTTCGCGCGCAAGCCGCTATTCGGTTACAAGCCGATGGTGTATTCGATTTCCGGAATCGCGGGACTGGGCTTCATCGTCTGGGGTCACCATATGTTCGTCTCCGGAATGAACCCAGTCTTGGGCATGACGTTCATGGTTGCGACGATGATGATTGCCTTGCCCAGTGCCGTCAAAGTCTTCAACTGGCTGGGCACCATCTGGGGTGGTCGGATCCAATTCACGACACCCATGCTGTTCTCTCTGTCGTTCGTGGCGATGTTCATTGTTGGCGGCCTCTCGGGAATTTTCATGGCTGCCACTCCCGTGGACATTTTTATTCACGATACATACTTCATCGTGGCACATTTCCACTACGTCCTGTTCGGTGGAACCGTGATGGCGGTTTTTGGGGCTATTTACTTCTGGTTCCCAAAAATGTTTGGCCGGACGATGAACGAGACACTGGGCAAAATTCATTTCTTCCTGACGTTTATTTTCCAGAACGGCACGTTCTACACGATGCACATGTTGGGTGCCGTCGGCTTTCCACGCCGTCTGGCGGACCCCTACGACTATCAGACGTTTGCTCACTTGCAGCCAATGAATCAATTCATGACGATCTGTGCAATCCTGATGGTCGCAACGCAGATTATTTTTGCTGTCAACTTTTTCTACAGCATCTTCTTTGGTACCCGTGTAGGTCGTAATCCCTGGCGGAGCAACGGCCTGGAATGGACTGCCCCGAGTCCTCCAGGACACGGGAACTTCGACTTTCAACCAATCGTCTATCGTGGGCCGTACGAATACAGTTCGCCCGAGTCCGATGAAGACTATTACCCGCAAACTGAGCCGCCCCCAAAAGACGCGCCAAAAGACGACCCGGACGGCCCACCAGCACATTAGCGACCGCCTACAGGATGATATGCCTACAGGTTCATTATTGACGAGCTTCCGCCGCGTCGTTTGCCAAGCGGAATCATGATTCATGTCTCGACCATCGTTATCCGTACCGTCTAGTCTCTGGCCGCACCGAGTTGCGGTTCTGTTGTGCTGCGCGACGTTTCCATTGATTTGGGCCGGCGGACTGGTGACCACGTACGATGCCGGCATGGCCGTTCCGGATTGGCCATCGACGTTTGGATACAATCTTTGGCTCTACCCGTGGTCGACGTGGTTTTCTGGACCATGGGACTTGTTCATTGAACATGGTCATCGCTTGCTGGGCACATTGGTGGGAATTCTGTCGATTGCATTTGTCGTCACGGTGTACCGGTTCGAGCGACGGTTGTGGATGCGGCGCATGGCGTGGATTTGCCTGGCGGGAGTCCTCTTGCAGGGAGCTCTTGGCGGCGCTCGTGTGCTGTTGGACGATCGACAACTGGCGATGATCCACGGTTGTGTCGGTCCCAGTTTTTTTGCGTTTTGTGCCGCCCTCGCGGTGATGACTTCGCGCTTTTGGCGTGAAGCTCCAGTGGCCACGATGCCAGGCGCAGGCAGCGGATTAGATCGGCTCTCGGTGTTGACTGCCGGCTTGGCGCTCGTGCAGTTGTTGTTAGGTGCCCAGGTGCGACACATTTCGATCATGTCCGGTCCCGGAGTATTTCGAGCCTTCGTGTTTTTCCATCTGGTTGTTGCTGCCGCCCTGTTGGTCCATGCATTGCTGTTGGTGGCAAGGACGTTTCGAGCCAAACCACGCAGCACCAACCTTACTCGTCCAGCAGTCTCGCTCGCCTTGTTGATCGGACTGCAATTCGTGCTCGGACCCGCAACTTGGGTTGTTAACTACGGATGGCCGACGTGGCTGGCGGAGATGCCGTTTGCCGCGGGCCACATTGTGCAAGCTAAGAGCTTCTTGCAGGCGATGATCGTCACTGCGCATGTGGCCGTCGGCTCGCTGGTATTGGCATACTCGGTTGTGGTTGCCATGCGATCGTTCAGGTTCATGCGGATGGATGCGACTGCGCTGGGATCAACGGCCATGCTTGTGGGGTTGGCGACATGAGCACATCCACGCTGACCTTAACCGACGGGCGGACAGGTCGCTTCGCGCGACTGGCGGATTATTTTGAATTGGCAAAACCCCGAATTTCCGCCCTGGTGTTGGTCGCCGTCGCCGTGTCTTACAGTGTCGCACTCTGGGGTCAACCGAACCCATGGATTCTGCTGCATCTGCTGTTCGGAACGGCTTTGGTGGCCACGAGCGCCAGCACATTAAATCAGTGGCTGGAACGAAACCGCGACGCACTGATGCCTCGCACCGCTGATCGACCGCTGGCGGCTGGAAGGCTTGGTGCGACGGAGACGATCATCTTCGCCTGCTTGACGATCGCGATCGGAGTTTCCTATTTGGCGATCACGATAGGCTTGCCGACCGCGGGATGGGCAGGCCTTTCGTGGCTGCTTTACGTTTGGATCTACACGCCGCTAAAGACACGTACTTCGCTGAATACCGTGATTGGCGCGATCCCCGGTGCTTTGCCGGTGTTGATCGGCTGGTCGGCCAGTGGCGCGGCATTGGACCTTCGTGCGGCGAGCCTGTTTCTGGTGGTCTTTGTGTGGCAGTTTCCACATTTCATGGCGATCGCATGGATCTATCGAAAACAGTATGAAGCGGCTGGCATGAAGATGTTGACCGTGGTCGATCCCAGCGGACGCTGGGCCGGCGTTCAGGCGATGCTTGCGGCGTTGGTGTTAATCCCAGTCAGTGTTGTGCCGGTGCTCAATGTGCCGGGATTGGGCGGGTTCTTGTACGCCATCGCGGCGTGTGTCTTGGGTTTTTCGCAGTTGTCGTGCGCGATTGCCTTCTTCGCAAAACAACAGGAAAGGTCTGCTCGCAGACTCTTGTGGGCCTCCTTGGTTTACCTTCCCGCATTGTTGCTGTTGTTAACGATCGTCCCTTGGGTTTAGTAGGTATTCGAATTTACCGACGAAGTTTTGAGGATTGCGAATAGTCATGTCGGAACATACGCAAGACGATCATGGTGATCACGGCCACATTCAGCTCGAATATCAGCCGGGGCTCCCGATCAACAACGGCAAAGTCATCCTGTGGCTATTCCTCTCCACGGAAATCATGTTCTTTGCCGGACTGATTGGGACTTTCATCGTGTTGCGTTACGGTGCGCCGGAGGGTACTTGGCCTGCGCCACACGACGTCCACTTGGTGGAACTCTACGGCGCGGTAAACACGTTCGTCCTGATCTGTTCCAGCGTCACGATCGTCTTGGCGTTCGAGGCAGCGAAGTCCAACAAGTGCGGCCAGGCGAAGGGACTTTTTGCCCTCACCTTCGCCTTGGGCTGCCTCTTCTTGTTTATCAAAGGAGTCGAATACAATTCGAAGTTTTCGCACGGTATCTACCCTAAGAAGCCACATAGCCTGATCTACGAGAAGGCCGACCTGTATTACGTCTCGGCAGTGCGCAAGCGCCTAGCCGATGTCGTCAACGAGGTGAATGCGGATGACGCACAACAAGCGGGGTTGGTGCAAGAGAAGACTGGTCTGGAAACCGAAGAAGGCACGCTCAACGCCCGTCTCGACGCACTGAAGCAGCGCCAGCAATTGTCAGATGCCGAGAAGGAGGAGCGG
>JASLRF010000576.1 GCA_030744095.1 Pirellulaceae bacterium
CCGCAAACTTCCATGTCAACCGCCACGGCTGTGCCCACGACCGTCCCAACTGTCAAACATAATCCGGGAGCTGGGATCGACTATGGACTGTTCCTGGACTGCGTGCATTGTGGCTTGTGCACCGCATCGTGTCCGACTTACGCAGAACTGGGCAACGAGAACGACAGCCCCCGCGGTCGCATCTACCTGATGCGCGCGGTGACCGACGGGCGTCTGGAGGTGAATCGTGAAGTTCGTCGCCATCTTGAACTCTGCCTGGACTGTCGTGCCTGCGAGACCGCCTGCCCGTCGGGCGTGCAATATGGCAAGCTGATCGAACCGTTTCGCGTCGCCATGGAACAGACGGGGGACGACGAACGGAAAACAGATGATTGGTTTCACCGCTGGATTCTGTTCGGCTTGTTTCCCAACCGCGAAAGGTTACGGCTATCGTTGATACCAGCGCGGATCGCCCAGACGCTGCGACTCGATCGTTTGTTGCTCGGAACGGGACTTTGGAAACTCCTCCCACCTCGCTTGGGTCGCCTGATGACGATGTTGCCCAAGCTGCAAAAAGAGCCGCCACCGCTACCCTGCGTGTTGCCCGCCAAGGGCAAGCAGCGGGCACGCGTCGCGATGTTCATTGGTTGCGTCGCGGATGTGATGTTCCGCCACACACATTGGGCTACCGCTCGCGTTCTCCAAGAGAATGGCTGCGAAGTTGTGATTAATTCGACGCAGGTCTGCTGCGGCGCCATTCACCTCCACGCTGGGTCCGCAGAGCCCGCTCGCGAGTTGGCGGACACCAACACCACGGCGTTCAATGCGGACGAGGTGGATGCCATCATCGTCAACGTGGCGGGATGTGCCGCGATGTTGAAAGACTATGGCCATCATTGGGACGACGACAACCAAGACGAGCGGGCTAGGTTCGCAGCCAAAATCAAGGATGTCAACGAATTCCTGGACGAACTTGGGATGATCCCACCCACCGGTGCGTTGAACGTCACCGCGACCTACCACGATGCGTGCCACCTGGCGCATGCGCAGCAAATTCGCCAGCAGCCACGTGATCTGCTCGCGCAGATCCCAGGTCTCAACTTAGTCGAGCTACCTGAATCAGAATTTTGCTGTGGCGCAGCAGGGACTTACAACTTAACTGAACCCGGCATGGCCGGGCGGCTGAGCCGCCGAAAGATGAGCAACATCCTGGGGACGGGCGCGAGAGTGGTCGTAACGGCGAATGCCGGCTGCCTGATGCAGATCGCCTGCGAAGCGCGAATGCAAGGCGAAGTGCTCAAGATCGTGCATCCAATGGAGTTGCTTGACCTAAGCTATCAAGGCAAGAAGGTCGAGTTCTGATCTTTCGTAACCGCCTTGTTCCACGGCGCTCCAACAGCAGAGTCTGCATTACCGCGCCATGCGACTAGGTTGCAGCGGATTCAATCCGTCGATCAGCTGGAATGGGCAAGGCGTGGTGTCGAGAACTTGCGAAGTTCACGCTCGATCACCTTGAGCTTCTTGGCACCCCGAGCGATGACGATCCCGTCACGGTCTAATAGAAAGAACTCGGGCAGAGCTTCGACGCCATAAAAGCGGGCGATGGGATTCTCGAAACCCGCATGACCCTCTTCGGCAGAGATCACCTGGCGACATGAAAGGCCAGTCTCAAAGTACCAACGTTCCACATCTTCCAGATTCGCGTCCAGACTCACGCCGACAACCTCGAGTTCGGCCGCGGAAAAGCGTTCGGTCAGGCCACTGCAGTCCGCCAGGAATGTCGCCGAGACCGGATCGGTTGTGGACCAGAAGACGACCAATGCCGGCCGACCGTGCAAAGAGCTCAACATGAACCGAGACCCACGCAAGGTCGGCCCGGCGAAATTCATCGGCACACCGACCTCGCCTGGATGCTCGCGATAGATCCGCTTCACTCGATTCTGCAAAAGACTGACGTCGGTGTGATTGGCACAATGCCGCAGACCGGCACGCGCCAATTCGACCCCTTCGCGCACGCTTCCGCCTGCCGCCAATCGTTCAGCAATCGTCGCGTACAGCTCGACGTTCATCGAATGGTGTGGAAATGTGACGGCATGTAGCGCCAGCACCTGAGCTACGTTGGATGGCACGTATGGTGCGACCAAATAGCCGCTGACTAATCGATTGACAGCCAGCTTCTCGACCGACTCATGATCCCATGCTCGACCGAATGTCACTTGGCTGTATGCGTCAAGGCGACCAGCAAATTCTGAAGGCAGCAACGCAGCGGCCTTGTCGAGCGCAACGGCCTGAGCCTCGCGGGCCTGTTCGACAAGCACCTTTGAAGGTGGCGTGAGATTCTCGATCTTACCGACGGACTCGGCAATGCGATCGGTCAAACCACTCAGGCGAGTCGCCAGTTCGATATCGCCGTCGCTCGCCCCACTGCGAAGTTGGTCGAGTTCCAACATTGCAGCCACCAATTCGTCGGTTGGCGATATGCGACGCGCACGAGGTGCTGGGGGATTCCCGCCAGGTACCGGTCCATCGCTCGTAGGGAAAACATCTGACCGACCTGTCACGTCAGAGTTGATTGCGACCGACAGAATCAACTTGGCCGTCGATTGCGTATCACACCCGACCGCGCCACAGCAGGCGAGACCAGCCAACAATAAGATCGCTCGTTTCATGGTGACTCAAGCCAATTAATCGTCAGGACCCGACCAGGAACGGCAGTCGCTCCTCCGTAAATGTACGTTACAAACACGCGACGGGGCGTGCTGTTGACGCCTCATCGAGAACATGGAGCTTTCTCTATTATGACGAAGGCGTATCAGTGGACAGAGGCCAGTGGCGAATCAGACCATTGCCGTCGAAAGAAACTTGACGTAGGCAAGTACCTAACCTACTTGGATCTTGCTAGATTGAATTGGAACCGGCCGACCCGGATGGTCGACCAGAAGGAGAAATCCCCGAAAAGGCGATCACCTTCGGATCCGGTTCCACGCACT
>JASLRF010000577.1 GCA_030744095.1 Pirellulaceae bacterium
CTTGAACCAAGGAGGCTCTTTTTTCCTATATCAATCGCGTCGTCCTCGACCTGCTAAAACGGAAAAAGACGAGCTAAGAGTCCTGTCAGAATTGATGTAGCAATTGTGTGTAGTAAACGGACGCTTAATACGTTTGGCCTGGAATGGACCGTATTTGTTGGGATCAGCACTTGGATTCCTCCGGTGACCTGCTTGTGTCTGGTGAACCTCAGTATCGATGGCAAAGCCAAGGCGGTCAACTTCGGAAAGCCAAAGTGCAACAATTGGTAAGGTGAATTGGCATGGAGAAACGAGCTAAGAAGCGGCGACACCCGCACGGCGCGCGGCTCCATCGCGTAACAGCATCTTCAGCTTGGAGAACGCCAACTCGATCGGATTCAAGTCGGGCGAGCACGGCGGCAGGGAACACAACTCCGCACCGCTCGCTTCGGAGTGCGTAGTAGCTTGGAGAACGCTTTCCCCGAGCTTTGAAAAAGGGACTCCCTTGGTGTTTTTCCGCAACACACCTTTGGACATTTGTTAGACTCTATTCAGTCTATCCAACACCCCACATTCACTACCCGTTTGTGGGGTCGGGTGTTGCGGCGGAATTGCAAAACACTGGGGTCAAGCAGCGGCGGTCGACCGGGAATTAGGACCGCCCGAGGATGACACAGCGTAAACCAAAATCCAGTGGTTCCAAGTTTGGCCGTAGCTGAGTCACAAGACTTCAGGGACTTGCGAACACACCGAACTCTGTGCGAATTCGGTTACGACGAGCGGCTGGTATCGTTCAATCTTGAAACCAGTGACATTCCGTCAGCACAAGGCGCACGCCATGGCCATAACGTCTGACCGCCGAGATTCCCCAAGTCTGCTGCTGGTGGAAGACGACGCACCGCTATCGCGGACTTTGTCGAAACTGCTTCAGAAGCAAGGGCTGGATGTGGTCTGCTGCCCGACAGCAAAGGAAGCCGTCGAGCAATTAGACCGCGACGAATTCGCCGTCGCCATCCTCGATCTTCACCTGCCGGACGACGACGGAACCACACTGTTCGAAACGATCCACACCAGGTGTCCGGAGACGCGAATCATCGTTCACACGGGCTTCGGTTCATTCGAATCTGCCAAGAAGGCGATGGACTACGGCGTCTGTGCCTACGTTGAGAAAGGAGGCGATCCGGCTGAGCTGATCGACAAGGTTCACTTGGCGACCAACGCTTACTTGGCCGAATCGCTGCACGAGAGCGAAAGACGGTTTGCGCAGATCGCCGACAGCATCACGGAGGTTTTCTGGCTCCTCACCATCGACTATCGCGAAGTGCTTTACGTGAGTCCCGCGTACGAACGAATCTGGGGGCGATCCTGCGAAAGCCTTTACCAACAACCTCAGTCGTTCCTCGAAGCGGTCCATCCCGACGACCTTCCCGGCTTGCAAGCAGCGATGCACCGCCGAACGACGGGTGAGTTGACCGGCGAGTCGGAAGTCGAATTTCGCATTACCCGACCGGATGGCAGCGAGCGTTGGATTCAATCTCGGCAATCGTCCGTTCATGATGAAGACGGACAGGTTGCGCGTTTGGCCGGCGTGTCCCGCGACATCACCGAGCGCAAGCAGGTGGAGGCAACCCTGAAAGCACGTGAATCGCAGCAAGCCACCGTGGCCAAATTGGGCCAGTACGCGTTGGCGGGCGGCGATCTATCGAATCTGCTCGACAAAACGGTTGAGGCTGTGGCGACAATGTTAGCCGCGGATTTCTGCAAAGTGCTGGAATTGCTGCCCGATGGCAAGGCACTATTGCTGCGGGCCGGAGTGGGTTGGAAGGACGCCCATGTGGGTCGCGCGACGGTCGGCGTGGATCAGGATTCGCAAGCCGGTTATACGCTGTTCTTCGACGATCCGGTGATCGTCGAAGATTTGGCTACGGAAACACGATTCTCGGGGCCAGAGCTGCTGACAAGCCACGGCGTGGTGAGCGGGATGAGCGTCGTCATCCAAGGCTATGGCGTCCTGGGCGTGCATACGAAAACAAGGCGCACGTTCACTGCGGACGACACGAACTTCATCCAGTCCGTTGCCAATCTGCTCTCCGAGGTAATCCGCCGCAGGCGGGCCGGGGAGGCACTGAGAGCGAGAGAAGAACAATATCGCTCTATATTCGAGGCCACCACAGACGGTCTGGCAGTCATTGACCCGAATGGGACCCTTGTCGAAGTTAACCCCGCACTGTGTCAGATGCACGGTTATACGCGTGACGAGTTCCTGAAGTTGCAACCCCATCAATTCTGCCACCCCGACTCGTTGCATCAGTTCGAGGAGTTTGTTGCCACAGTGAACACCGGCCGAACATTCCACTGGGAGGCTAAGAACATTCACAAGGACGACACCCCCATTGACGTCGAGGTGTACGGCGTGCCGTTCATGAACAACGGCCGCCCGCACCTGCTGGGAATCTTGCAAGACATCACCGACCGCAAACGGGGCCATGAAATGTTGCGAGCCAGCCAGCGCGAATTCGAGTTGCTGGCCGAGTCGTCGCCTTCCATGGTGTTTCGGGCCGATGTAAGCGGCAAATGGATCTATGTCAATGACCAGCAATGGAAGAACTTCACCGGATGTCCAGCGAGAAGCTGGGGGGGCGACGGTTGGGCAGGGCCGATTCACGAGGATGACGGGGAGCGAGTTGTCCAGTCGTGGCAGCGGTCTGTCGCCAACGGTCAGGAATGGAAGCAAGAGTTCCGGTTTCAGCATCCCGACGGGCGCGCGGTTTGGGTGCTGGCACTGGCCGTTCCCTACCGAAACGATACTGGCGAGATCGAAGGTCTTGTCGGCACTTGCACGGACATCACCGAACGGAAGCAGGCCGAAGAGCAACTTCGACTGCTCAACACCGCGATTCACGATCTGAATGAAGGGATTGTGATCACCGAGGACGAATTGGAATGGCCGGGGCCCAAGATCCTGTTCGTCAACCCAGCCATGACGCGCATCACCGGCTACCGTGCGGATGAACTGATCGGCCAGACGCCGCGCTTGTTGCAGGGCCAGAGGACCAACAGAAAACAAATCGCCAGGATGAGGCAGCAACTGAGCGAAGGGAAATCATATCTCTGCGACACCGTCAACTATCGCAAGGACGGCAGTGAGTACGACGTGGAATTGCACGTTTCGCCCATTCTCGATGCTGCCGGCAAGGTCACGCATTTCGTTGCCGTTCACCGGGACATCACGAAACAGAAACGAATCGAAGACCAACTGCGCCAGCGGGACGCCGAGCTGGCTCACGTGTCCCGCGCCGGGACGATGGGAGAGATGGCCAGCGCTCTGGCGCACGAGCTAACCCAGCCGCTGGGCGCCATCGCAAACTACGCCGGCGGCTGCATCGATCTGCTGGACCGCGGTGATCCACCACCAGCCGACTTATCGAAGACGCTCAGGCAAATCAACGAACAAGTGCTGAGGACAGGGAAGATCGTCCAACGCCTGAAAGGATTTGTCTCCCGAACCAATCCCCAGCGGTCGACGTTGGACCTGAACGAAGTCGTTCGAGAGGTTGAGCAACTGTTGCTGGAGGAAAAGCGACGGAAAC
>JASLRF010000578.1 GCA_030744095.1 Pirellulaceae bacterium
ACTTGGGTCGCGAAACAGGTCGTGTACAAACGAACCGAAGATCGGTTTATGTGGATGTACGGCACCGTCATACTGTCCCTCGACGCCTCGTTCTTCACTGGAATACAGAGGGCGATCGTATCGTCCTGTCACATGACCACAGTGGATTTCGTACCCGCTGACTGGACCCACAGCACCAAATGGGTTGAACGACGTGGGATAGTAGGTACGACGCGCTACGGTCTTCTTCGTCGCGAAGGCGAAATCGATGTCAAGCAAGCCCATGCCGTCGATGGAATCCAGGTCCGATTCAATGTGATGGGGGTCATGTAGTTGTCGGCCCAGCATTTGGAAGCCACCACAGGTCCCGAAAATGGGAATCCGTTCGGCCAACGCCCGGATGCGTTTCTCCATCCCCGATTCACGTAAGACGCTGAGGTCGTCGACGGTGTTCTTGGTGCCTGGGATGAGTACCGCATCGGGCTGACCGAATTCTTCGGAGGTGCGGACCAGCAGAACTTCCACATCGTCCACTTGCGCGAGCAGGTCGAAGTCGGTTGTATTGGCGATGTGTGGCAGGTAGGGGATGGCGATCTTGAGCGGTGCGTGAGGGCGACTAGGAAAGACCGCGCGGTCTTCCTCGTCGAGCTGCAAGCCGTAAAGCATGGGAAGGACGCCGCGAATTGGTACTGAACATGAAGCATCGTGAAACGCGATACCAGGGCGCAGCAGTTCCAAGTCGCCACGAAACTTGTTGACCACAAAGCCTTCGAGCAGGCCAAGACCCTCACGATCGATTCGACGAAGGATGTCATAGGTTCCAGCAAATTGGGCAAAGACGCCGCCGACATCAATGTCACCAAGGACGAAGACGCGGGCGCTGAGGAGTTTGGCGACGGTGAGATTGACGACATCGACCTCGGCCAGGTTCGGTTCTGCGCATGAGCCGGCACCTTCGGCGATGATCAGGTCGAATTCCGCCCGCAGAGTTTCGATCGATTGAGCAACGATAGCGAGCTTTTCGTCGCGGAGTGACGGATCCAGGAAATTCTCTTGTGCTGTAACATCGCGAACCGTTTGACCGTCGATGATCAACTGGCATTCAGTATCCGATTTTGGTTTGAGCAAGATTGGGTTCATTTCGACACGTGGCGCTTGTCGAGCACCTTGTGCCTGGACGGCGATGGAACGTGCGATTTCCTCGCCGAAATCCGTCACGTACGAATTCAGCGCCATATTCTGAGATTTAAACGGCGCGACACGAAACCCAAGGTTGGCAAAATACCGGCACAGGCCCGCCACGATGGTTGTCTTTCCGCAGTGTGACCCCGTGCCCAGGATCATTATCGATTGGTGGGCGGTTGGCTGCATGTCGGCATCCAGGACGCGGCGCGGCTCTGATTCTCCTGCTGTTCGTTCCGTGGCCAGGGCTTTTAGCCGCGAAAAACATCACAGCCTTCAGAGGGGCGTGCCGTTGGTCGACCTGCCGCGTCTGGGCCGACTACAATTGCTCACTCTTTTGCCACGGCGCGAGCAGCGCTCCACCCCAGGTTCGTGCACGACCAAGCGGTTCAATCGCCACACTTGGCCAGCGGTAGGCAACCAATGCATAGAGGCCAAAGAAGACGGCGACGGAGCAAACATCGCCGGCCATTCGGTACTTAAAGAACGGCAACGCGGCCAAATAACATTCCATCAGACCAGTCGCCGTTTTCGCGTACCAAGCACTGGTCAGCCAAACAACAAAGTTGATCGTCACCAGGCTCAGCACGGAACAGCATAACGCTGACGCCACCAACCGCAGCGGTGTCGCGTTTCCACGCATCGAACGTCCGATCAGCACGGGCACCACTGCGACCAGATAAACGGCTGACATGAGCATCGGTTCGTAAGAACCGAGCACCAGATCGCTCAGCGACAACACGATCAGTGGAATCAGGTAGGCGACCGAACCGCGGCGGAGATACCACCCGGCGAAAATCGAGGCACCCGTGACTGCCACAAAACCGGGCGCATGGGGCAGCAATCGCGACGCAACGGCAAGGATCACCAAGACTGAAATGACAATGACGTCAATGATGACGGGTCGGTTCTTCATTTGATTTCTCCTTCTCTGACGGGCCTGGAGCCAATGGTGAAGGTCTGGATCTTGTGACCGACCGACAGAACCGTCTTATTACTTGGCGCAAGGGCAAGGACGACGCCACCTTCGAGCGCAACCTTTGCCTGATTGTGGGTTACTATCTTATTGCCTCTGACCGTTCCTAGCCAGATGACCCCCTCCTCGGTGCTCGCGACAAAATGCGGCTGGCCGCCAAATTCGAACAATTCGACGGAAAATGTGAACACCTGGTCACGTGTATTATCCAAAATCAGCCTCTTACCGGCAACCAGGTCCAGGGAATTTCCGGCGATGCGGTAGATCCAGAGGTTGTTGTCTGCGTCGCCAACGGCGCAATTGACGACGGCAATCAGATCGCCGAGGACCGCGACATCGTTCAAACCACGCTGTGCTGACGCGTTGTATCGACGACGCGAGAGAATCTTGCCGCTGGGGACTTCCAGCAGGCAGATGTCGCCATCTTCAGCCACCGAGATCACCCGACGGTGTCCACAGACCGCAAGTCCGCGAATGTGCCATGACTGCCCTTGCCACTGCACCGGATCACCCGAACGCAACGAGATGGCCCGCATGAGTCTCAGCGTCGACCGTTCCGCGGGGCGGGCTCGGCGCTCGTTGCCGTCGCTCAGAGACCAGATCGTGAGATAGCCGTGCTGATGCCCGACGAAAAGCAAATCTTGGTCGTTCTGGTCGACTCGAACCGCGCTGACGGCCGTACCGTATTTGGGAGCGAAGGGCAGGGTGAGGGGCAGAAAGTCGTTGTCAACTTGCCGCCACCACACCAGCGATTGCGCGTCGTTCGAACTGACGAACTGACCTCCGCCCAAGTTGGCCAACATTTCGATCCCCTGCTTTGACGGAGTCGTCAACGCATCGACCAGGACGGGGCCGAATTCCGATTCGCTGGACATGGTTCGGAAGACCGTGATCGTGCCGTCCCACCGACCCACGATGAAACGTCTTGCGTCCAACCATGTGGCGACCTGAGCTCGGGAATAGGTAGTGCCCAGTCGGATCAGCGCGGCCTTTGCACGCAGTTGCGTGATCGGAGGCGTGGCCTTGACGTCTTGACCTTCGGCTTGGTGGCACCAAAGCACCGATAACGGGCCGACTGCGAAACAGGCGAACGCCAGAGCGAGCAGTTCGGCTCGAAGATTTCGCCGTCGGCAGTTCGTCACATTACGGTTCTCCAGGACTGGCCAGCAACACAGCACGCCCTGGCATTGTGGTGACATCGCCCAACAGTGTCAACTTGGCGGATCAGGGCCACCTCGTGCCTTGTGTTGCGTCTTCATGACGCGCGAAATGACCAGAAGCAGATTCAAAGCCCACGTCGGGTGAGAACTGGTTTTGAAACTGCCTCCAAAATGACGCTGTACACGACAACACTATCCACGCACGCGACGGTGCAAACGCAGATCTTCAATGCCGTGGTAGGTCAACAGCAGCGCACCGTCCGATGCGTTGTAGTCGAAGACATCTTCCATGAAGCGTTCATGGCCCGGCCAGGGATAGCCAAAGACCAGGTCGAAGTCGCACAAATCCAAACCGAGGTCTTCGTAAGCGCTGGGCGTATCGAGGTCGATGTGAGCCAGCTCTTCTACGTCTAGGATCAAGTCGTCGCTGCCTGGTGGAATCAGGCTGCCGTAGGCGAATTGGGCTGGGATGCCGAAGTCCGCGGCAAGCTGTTCGGCACGCTGAACAAGTTCGCCTTGGACATCGATTCCGCAGGCGTCGAATTCTTGGAGTGATGCCAAGAGGGTGATCACACCAAAGCCGCATCCCCACTCACAGAAAGCACGGCCAGCGATCAGGTGCTGTTCCACGATCCAGCGCAGGTGGGCATCTACAGCCAGAAAATCACTGCACACGAAATCGTGGATCACGTTGCTACGGCGGTGGTGAAGAAAGTCATCGATTCGCTCGCTCGCTTCACGCAGCAAAGCCTGAGCTTCATCGGAAGGCGGTGGCGCACTGAACAGATCTGGGAGTTCTATCGGTTGCAGCATTGTCGGATCGCCGACGCATTTCGTATTTGAGTCAAGTTTTAGCGACGGGCACCGACCGCAGGTTGGTCGGGGAGCGGGTTAACAAGACCGAGCGGTAGCTCGGATTGGTTCGAGGCCCTGCCTCGTTAGAATCGCGACATGATACCGTGCGACTTGTTTGCACGCCATGGCGGGAGTGAGTGCCCAAACCTGGGCGTGAATTCGATCGACTGCGACCGCCTGGTCCTGCCCATGGTCCCGCGAAATCGGGCGAGTGGACAGCCGAGCGTTCTTGTAGCGAAACTCGTAGCAAGATGTTGCTGGTCTGACTCAATGACCGTCCGGAATCTCGACGATATTAAATGTTGTTGAGTGGCACAAACGGCCCCGTGCCAGGGCTGTGGGCAACTTAACCTCGGATGTCGAGATTCGATGCAATCTGTTGCCCCTTCATTGGTTCGGTTGGATGTTGGGGGACGGATTGTGAATTTGGCACAGTGGTTGCACTCTTGTCAAGAACGCCGTTTTGGTATCCAATTTGGCAGGCTTGTAACGTGTGCGATAAGGAGTGTGTGGCATGTTTTTCTTTGATTTAGAGTACATCTTGATGGTCTTGTTGCCAGGGATGTTGATCTCCGGGCTGGCAAGCTGGCGAGTGAAAGCGGCGTTCAATCGTTATTCGAAAGTTGGCTCACGCCGAGGCATGACGGGTGCGCAGGCCGCTCAACTGCTCTTGGACCGCGCCGGGATCAACGATGTTAACGTCGTGCCAACGCGCGGATACTTGAGCGATCACTACAATCCGAGTTCTAGGCAATTGGCGCTTTCCGAGGGAGTTTTTTCGAGCAACTCGATTGCCGCGATCGGAGTTGCCTGTCACGAAGCGGGACACGCGATTCAGCACGCGCGACACTACGCACCACTATGGGCACGCTCGGCGCTGGTGCCAGCTGCCGGCATTGGCTCTGGGATTGGCTATATGGTGATGATCGCTGGGCTGTTCTTACGACACCCCGGAGTCGTTGGAATCGGCGCCATCTTGTTCTCCCTGGTGTTGCTATTTCAGATCGTCACGCTGCCTGTCGAGTTCGACGCCACGGCGCGTGCCAAACGGCTGGTAGTCGAGGCAGGAATCGTTGACGCTGATGAACGTGTCGGTATCGATCGGGTCTTGAACGCAGCTGCCTTGACCTACGTCGCGGCGGTCATTTCGACACTGCTCACCCTGCTGTATTTTCTGATGCGATCCGGATTGCTCGGCAACCGGAATTAGAGTCTAGCTTTCGGACATGCTCGCTCGGCGCGCGCATGTTTTGTGAGCGACGGGCACTGACCGCAGGTTGGTCGGAGAGCGTACCAAATACAGGCATGTTCCCTATTTGGCTGCGGCACTGCCGCGTCAGGCTTCCAGGACATCTGCGATCGCCCCGGTCGGCTCGGCCGAACAACAGCGGTCAGACGACCCAACGGACTTCGCCGCACACGATTTGGTTAGCCCAAGTGCATCATTCCTGAATCCTGCCACGGGGCCAGCCAGCGCCACCTGCACGGATTCTTTCTGAACCAAGAGTCACCCGGTTCTTTGCTTTCTCTCGTTGGAGATCGCCGTTTTGTTTCACCGGAACCTCAATCAGCAAAATGACTTACAGCACGGAAAGGCCGTGAAGTGGCATGGTCCAATAAACCAATCCTCGAAAAATGTGGCGAAATGGCCAGAATTGTGCCCCGGTATTTCCGTCAGATCTCAATAGACCCATTGAAGGGATGTCATTGTCGGGGGTGCCGAGGGGCAGAGTGGTCTCGGAGAGACCGCGGTACCCTGGACGACTGGCAAGCCCACTTTGTGCCGTTGGGGCAGGGGTCACAAAGTGGGTTTTTTGATCTTCAATAGACCGCAAAACGGGTCTCTGGGTGCCGCTTTTTTCTCCTGGGTAGTCTGTGCGTTTCCCAATCGCCATCGTTCACTCAGGCATTGGCGCGATCCGATGGTAATGAGAGGCGGCGGTTTGCGCGCATCGTACGCATACCTGCCCAATGGTCAAGATTGGCACGTGGCCATTTCGGTTCGGTAGGAATGGCCCGAGACTCCCGATGACCCAATCCTCAATTCGGCGACACCCAGTCCACAGACGCTGTATCGCGCTGCTGTGTGTGTTGTCGTTTGCGGCGTCCAACTCAGCAGCCGAGGCGCGGACCTTTCGGCTACCGTTCTCCTTTGCGTCACAGACACCTCACCCGGCTGTGGCACGCATCAGCGTTGCTGAAAAAGGGGCGACGTCACATGGAACAGGGACCTTGGTCAATGTTGCCGGACAGCACGGATTGATCGTGACGAATTGGCACGTGGTCCGTGATGCAACGGGTGAAATCCTCGTCGAGTTCTCTGATGGTTTTCGCTCAGCCGCGCGCGTCTTGAAGGTCGACGACGACTGGGACCTAGCGGCACTGCAGATTTGGCGCCCGCCGATGAAACCCGTGCCGCTGGCGATTGCGGCACCGCGTCCTGGAGACACGCTAGCCATCGCCGGTTATGGCAGTGGGCAGTATCGGACCGTGTCTGGACGCTGCACGCAGTACGTCGCGCCTAGTGCGAATCTGCCTTATGAAATGGTCGAGTTGTCAGCCGAAGCACGACAAGGTGATTCGGGTGGACCGATATTCAACGAACGCGGAGAACTCGCCGGCGTCCTATTTGGAGCGAGCCGTGGGACAACGTCAGGAAGCTACTGTGGTCGCGTGAGCGCCTTCTTAGCGACCGTTTTGAGTGGGGTGGAATCGAAACAGCTGGCGGGCACCGCTCCGCCCCTCGGAACACGAACAGTGATCGAGGGAGGGCCGGCGGTTACACCAGGCACGTCCATCGGCGCCAACGTTACACCCTCAGTGCCTGACATACACGGGATGCCATCATCTTCCCCTCAGTCGGCTGATACCGGCGAGCTTACATCTGCCGCACCGTATTTTGGATCGTCGCCGCGGTTGGTGCCATCGACTGATCTTTCACCGCCCAACGATACCAGCTCGCTTTCAGCTCCTGTCTATCGCGACGGAACTCCGCTAGGTGGCAGTGCCTGGGTCGATCCCGTTGACAACCAATCACTGCTGTCTTCACCGACTCAGCCTGCGATCGCACCTTGGGATGCCCTTGTCGGCCGAACGCCGTTCGAGCATGGCAAGTCAATCCTGGCGGGGATTGGAATATTGGCACTTCTGTTACGACTCTCAAATGTGTTGGCGGGCGGCCGCGATTAGTCTACTGGCCGATACAATAGAGATGTTCGTGCGTACGGATAAAGATCTGGCCATCAGAGACGGCGGGGGTTGCATTGCATTTTTCATCGAGCCGATTCTTGGCGATCACCGTGAGCTTGTCTTGGCTTAGCGAAAAGACCAATGTCGTTCCGCCCTGATCGGTTAGGTAACCGCGGCCAGCCACATAAACGATGGATCCCCAAAGCGCCCCGCCTCCTGTACCCTCTTTCCACAGAGACTTGCCGGTACGCGGATCAATGCACTCGATTGTGTTAGGGCTGGTATTTGGGCGGTAGACGAATCCTTCGACAAAGACACCAGTGCCGATGCTCTGTGGATTCTTCTCGGTTCGCCACAATCGTGACTTGGCCGTAATGTCACCGCTCTCACCCAGGCGAACGCCAATTCCCGGACCCCCGTAACCGCCTGTATCGACACAAATGTCGCCAGCCATGACTGGCGACGAATAGGCAAGGTCGCCTTTCTTGTGCGACAGACCGGCACAATGCCAGAGTACGTTGCCATTTGAAATGTCGTAGCCGACCAGGCGGTTTGGCATTGCACAAATTATCTGCTCTTGACCACCGACCGTCGCAATGACCGGAGTGCACCAGGACCCCATGTATTCGCCATCGGTTCGCCTGCTGCCATCGCCTTCAAGGGGTTCTTCTTTTTCCCAGACAGTGTTGCCCGTTGCTAGGTTTAGCGCCAGCACGCTAACTCTTTCCCCGGGACCGGTGTGCAGGATTACCCGTTCACCATGAATGACCGGGGACGTGCCATAACCCCAGATGTGCTTGAATTCGCCGAAATTGCGAGACCAAATCTTCTGACCAGAAAAATCATAACAATGAAGTCCCGCTGATCCGTGCCAAACGACCACTCGTTTGCCATCGGCGGTTGGTGTTGTTCCACAAAACGGGTTCGTCTTGTGAGTCGGCATTTCCCTGCCGAAGTCGACCGTCTGAACCCACGCCTGTTTGCCCGTAACGCGATCGAAGCAGTACAGCGATCGGAGTTTGCCGTCAGCGTCCTCGGCACACGCCACAAACACTTTTCCGTTGGAGACGATAGGACTGCCGTTGCAGGGTCGCGGCAGCGCGGTCTTCCACTTGACATTCTCTATCGCACTCCA
>JASLRF010000579.1 GCA_030744095.1 Pirellulaceae bacterium
GTCTCGCCAGTGTCCGATTTGAATGCGCTGGCCGTTTTGTCTCCACGTCGAATGTTGGTTACCAAGGCCGCTTTGGATGTGATTAAAGAACGAAGCGCCGCGGCAGCGTCTTAGTTGCTGAGAACCGTTTCACGGAATTAATACGATGGCGCACACTGCCGAAAAAACTAAAGTGAAGAAAATCGTACTCGAGCCACATCAGATTGTGTTGCGGCCCCTAGTCACCGAGAAGGGTGTTCATCGATCGTCGCGACAGAATCAGTATGCGTTCGAAGTGAATCCTTTAGCGGACAAGGATGACATCCGCAACGCGATTGAAGCCTTGTTCGATGTCCGGGTCATTAAGGTCAGGACGCAGAATCGTCGTGGAAAGCCCCGGCGCTATCGCTTCAAGTTCGGTCGCACCAATTCCTGGAAGAAAGCGTTGGTGACGCTGGACGCCGAGCATCGGATTGACTTCTTCTAAACGGCCGACGGTGGCGCTCGATTGGAATAGCTCAAAGAAGTAGAAGGCAGTCATGGGAATACGAAAATACAAGCCAACTTCCGCTGGACGGCGTGATGCGACGGTGAGCGATTTTGCGTCGCTCACCAAGGGTGTTAAGCCAGAGAAGCAGTTGATGCGCCCACTCACCAAGACGGGTGGTCGCAACAACCAGGGCAAGATTACGACGCGGCACCGTGGCGGTGGCCACAAGCGTCGATATCGCGTCATTGACTTTCGCCGCAACAAGGATGGCGTGCCAGCCAAGGTGCATTCCATCGAGTATGATCCCAATCGGAGCGCGCGTATTGCATTGTTACACTACATCGACGGCGAAAAACGCTACATCATCGCCCCTGATGGCTTGATTGCCGGCGACCGTTTGCAGAGCGGTCCGGACGCGCCTCCGACGGTGGGCAATTGTCTGTCGCTGAAGAACATTCCGCTGGGAACGTCGGTTCACAATATAGAGTTGTTGCCGGGCCGTGGCGGACGGATGTGTCGCAGTGCTGGGTCGTCGGCCACGCTCGTTGCCCGCGAGGCTACTTGGGCACAGCTAACCCTGCCCAGTGGCGAGATTCGTCGCGTACCAGCGGCCTGCCGCGCCACGATCGGTAAGGTTGGCAACGCCGATCACATGGCGATTGTGTTAGGCAAGGCGGGACGTAAACGCTGGTTGGGGCGTCGTCCGCATGTGCGTGGAACGGCCATGAACCCAATCGATCATCCGCATGGTGGCGGTGAAGGTCGAACCAAGGGTGGTCGTCATCCAGTTAGTCCGACCGGCAAGCCGGCAAAAGGTGGGTCGACCCGGCAGCGCCGCAAGCCATCGAATTCGTCAATTGTTCGGCGTCGTCGTTCGCGACGGTATGGCCAGCTTCGAATAAAATAGTCCATTCACACGACGGTAAATCCTCAGGATAGTCCTCAGTATGAGCAGGTCACTAAAGAAAGGTCCTTTTGTCGATCTTCGGCTGTACCAGAAGGTACAGAAGCAGCAGGAGACGGGCAGATCCGATCCGATTAAGACGTGGGCCCGAGCGTGCACAATTGTCCCCGAGTTCGTGGGCGCCACGTTCATGGTCCACAATGGTAAAGCTCATCTCAAGGTGCTGGTAACCGAGGATATGGTTGGACATAAGTTGGGCGAATTTGCGCCCACGAGAACGTTCCGCGGTCACGGTGGCAAAGGGAAACGCTAAGCGTCCGCGCAGCGAATTTGATACAAGGATCAATAAGCATGGCATTCCGCGCCAAGCACAAAAACGCCCGCATCAGTCCACGCAAGGTACGCCCCATGGCAGACCTGATTCGTGGTAAGTTCGCGGATGAAGCGTTGGATATCTTGCAGTACCAGCCGAATCGTGGTGCTCGATTGTTGGAGAAAGTGCTGCGTAGTGCATTGGGAAACGCGCAGGATCCGGATCAGAATCCGGGGCGGACCGTGCGGATCGACCGGTTAGTTGTTACTGATGCACGCGTGGATGGTGGCCCCACCTTCAAGCGGATTCGTCCGCGGGCACGCGGGATGGCCTTTTGGGTTATCAAACGGATGTCACATATTCATGTCGCCTTGGAAGACATTAACGAGCTGTAACCAAAAGAGCATTAGCTATGGGTCAAAAAGTTAATCCTGTCGGTTTTCGCACAGGCGTCATGGTGGGCTGGAAGAGCCGCTGGTATGCCTCCAAGCAGGAGTATGCCGAGCTACTGGTCGAAGACCTCCGGGTCCGGGACTTTATTAAGAAACATCCGAAGAAGCAGCAGTATCGCAACGCCGGAATTGACCGGATTGAGATCGAGCGGACACGCGATGAAGTGAAGGTGATTCTGTTCGTGGCTCGACCTGGTTTGATCATTGGCAAAAAAGGCCAAGAGGTCGAATTGCTCCAGGAGGAGTTACAGAACTTGATTGGACGTCGAGTTAACTTGAAGATTGAAGAAATCAAGCGTCCAGAGCTGCAGGCTCAATTAGTCGCAGAAGATATATCCAACCAGCTTTCACGCCGCTCGAGTTTCCGCCGCACGATCAAACGAGCGATGGAACAAACGATGGATGCTGGGGCCAAGGGAATTAAGATTCGCTTGGCGGGACGTCTGGGTGGCGCTGAAATGGCGAGAATCGAAAAGCAGATCTCAGGTTCGATTCCGTTGAGCACGCTCCGAGCAAGAATCGATTACGGTTTCACCGAAGCCAAGACGCCTCAAGGACATATTGGGGTTCAGGTTTGGGTGAACCAAGGAATGTACGAAGGAGAATCCGATGGCGTTGATGCCGAAGCGGGTCAAGCACCGAAAAAGCCAAAGAGGACATATAAAAGGTAATGCGACTCGCGGTAACCGTGTGGTCTTTGGCGATTTCGCGTTACAGGCCATGCAGGGCGGCTGGATCAAGGCTCAGACGATTGAAGCCGGCCGGATCGCGGCACAGCAGTACATTCGTGGTGAAGGTAGATTGTACGTGCGGATGTTTCCGCACCGTTCAATTACTTCGACCCCGCTGGAAACCCGCATGGGTAAAGGTAAGGGGGAACCCGAGCATTGGGTCGCCACCGTCAAGCCTGGCACGGTGATGTACGAGTTGAGTGGCGTTACGGAGGAGCAGGCACGTGTTTGCTTCGCTCGTTTGGCGCACAAGATGCCTGTACGGGTTCGCTTCACGCGACGTCGGCCAGCCTAAGTAGATAAGCGGAGAGAAGTGTTGCGATGAAAGCTGCGGAATTAAGAGATATGAGCGACGAGCAATTGCAGCTAACGCTCAATGAAACGTGCGAGCGATTATTCCGCTTGCGAATGCAGGCCCAAACCGAACGGTTGGACGCTCCCAGCGAGTTGCGCCACCATCGTCGACTTGTCGCCCGCATTAAGACCGTACAGCGAGCCCGTGAACTAGCAAAAGAAGTGAAAGAGGTGGCCTCTGCCAGCTAAATGCTGGCGGATGCAGCCGGGGATAATTATGCCTAAGAAAATGGCCATTGGTGTTGTCACCAGCGACAGAATGAACAAGACCCGACGTGTGGAAATCCGCGGGTTGGTGCCGCACCCTAAGTACGGCAAGTACATTCGTCAACGCACGGTGTGCTATGTGCACGACGAGAACAATGACGCGGGCTTGGGTGATACGGTGGAGATCGTCGAAGCACCGCCGATTTCCAAGAAGAAGCGATGGCAATTGGTTCGTGTGGTTGAGAAGAGCCGAGCAGTCGACGTGGCCGCATTGAAGGCGACTCGTGAGTCTGGAAACTAAGGTATGGCGGCCAAAGGGTAAACGATGATTCAGCAAGAGAGCAGATTACTTGTTGCCGACAACACCGGTGCCAAAGAGATCATGTGCATCAAGGTGTTAGGCGGTTCGCGGCGTCGTTTCGCGACGTTGGGCGACGTGATTATCTGTAGTGTAAAACGTGTGATTCCCGGTAGTGAAGTCAAGAAGAAGGCCATTGTGCGTGCTGTGATCGTGCGTGTACGCCAGCCGTCGCGCCGATCTGATGGCAGTTACATTCGCTTTGACAGCAATGCCGCTGTGATCATTGACACTGATAACAACCCACGCGGAACGCGGATTTTTGGTGCCGTGGCACGAGAACTTCGTGAGCGCAACTTCATGAAGATTGTGAGCCTCGCCAACGAGGTTGTCTAACTGAGGAAGCAATGAACGTCAAAGTAAATGATATGGTCGTGGTGGTTGCCGGTGACGACCGCGGTCAGCGCGGCAAGGTGCTATCGGTCGATCACGAGAAACGCAAGGTTTTGGTCGAAGGCGTGAATCGTGTTTACAAGCACGTGCGTCGCAGCCAGAAGAATCCACAAGGCGGTCGTTTGTCCAAAGAGATGCCCGTCAATGTTTCCAACGTGATGCTCATTTGCCCGCAAACAAACGAACCCACGCGTGTCGGCGTTCGCTATTTGGACGACGGCAGTAAAGAACGATACTCGAAGAAAAGTGGTGTCTCCATGGGCGTGATTTCGCCTGCTCGGAGCGTCTACGCGAAAAAACCATGATCCCGCGATTACAAGAAAAATACGAACAGGAAATCCTGCCCACCCTGGCCGAGAAGTTCAGCCAGAGCAATCATCTGGCATTGCCTCGATTGCAGAAAATCGTCGTCAACATGGGCGTCGGTGAGGCAATTCAGGAAAAGAAGTACATGGAAACCGCGGTGGAGGCTTTGACTCAAATCGTGGGTCAAAAGCCCATCATCACGAAGGCCCGGAAATCGATCGCTGGTTTTCGCCTTCGCGAAGAAATGCCGATCGGCTGCAAAGCGACCCTTCGCCGCCAACGCATGTATGAGTTTCTGGATCGCCTGATTTCCGTTGCGCTGCCTCGGGTTCGTGACTTTCGTGGGCTCAGCGCAAATGCTTTCGACAAGAACGGAAACTACAGTATGGGTCTGGTGGAACAGTTGGTGTTTCCCGAGTTGAATCCAGATCGATTCACGCGAGTCCAGGGGTTGAATATTACCATGGTCACTTCGACCCGTAGCGACGACGAAGCACGCGAACTGTTGCGTTTGCTGGGTATGCCGTTCCAACAGCCAGAAACCACCGCGGGCGCCGCCTAACGGTCGGTGTGAAACCTCTCATCAAAACGGATAAGAATCGTGGCGAGCAAGTCAAAAATCGCAAAAGCGAAACTGCCTCCAAAGTTTTCATCGCGTGTGCAGCGACGCTGCAACGTGTGCGGACGACCGCGTGCCGTCTATCGAAAATTCGGCATTTGCCGAATTTGTTTTCGCAAGTTCGCGGACCAGGGACTGATTCCTGGTGTTCGTAAGTCGAGCTGGTAATTAAGGAAACCCAATCAACATGATGACCGACCCGATTGCCGATATGCTGACGCGGATCCGCAACGCGGTAAGCGTCGAACGGCCCCACGTCGAATTGCCGGCATCCAAAGTGAAACGCGGTTTGGCGGAAGTGCTCAAACGCGAAGGATATATTTGGGATTTTGACGAAGTCGAAACCAAGCCGGTCCAGCAGTTGAAGCTGGACTTGAAATATGGGCCCAATGGCGAACGCGTGATTCAGCGAATCCGACGGATCAGCAAACCCGGACGCCGCGTTTACCGAAAAGCCCGCGACCTCAAACCGGTATTGAACGGTTTGGGAATTACGATCATTAGCACAAGCCGCGGTGTTGTCAGCGACCGAGAGGCACGGCAGAGAAATCTAGGCGGCGAAGTGCTGTGCGAGGTCTGGTAGCAGACGGCAAAGTGAGAGAATTATGTCCCGCATTGGAAAGAAACCGGTTCCCATCATCGACGGCGTTAAAGTCGCTGTCAAAGACCGTAAGGTTACGGTCGATGGGCCGTTAGGAAAACTCGAATTCGAGCATCGAGCCGAAGTCAGCGTATCGATCGACGAGGACGCCAAACAGGTTGTAGTCACCCGCGATTCCGACGAAAGCGCGTCGCGCGCCTTCCACGGACTTACGCGGTCGTTGATCGCAAACATGATTCAAGGTGTTAAAGAAGGCTATGAAAAGCGTCTGGAAATCGTAGGTGTCGGGTACGTTGGTTCGGTGCAAGGGCAAGAACTGAACTTGCGCGTCGGCTACGCGAACGAACTTAAGAAAAAAATCCCCACCGGCCTTGATGTTACCTGTCCGGATCAGACGCACGTTGTCGTCAAAGGCTGCAGTAAGCAGATGGTTGGCCAATTTGCGGCAGAAGTGCGAGCCTTGCGAAAGCCCGAACCCTACAAGGGCAAAGGGATTCGTTATCAAGGCGAACACGTCAAGTTGAAGCCGGGTAAAGCGGCAACTTAATCGAGGTATAAAACGTGAATAAAGAAAAGATGATTGCGAAGCAGCGGCAGCGGCGACGCTACCATTCCCGTAGCAAGTCGCGGGGCACCGTCGAGCGGCCTCGGCTGTCAGTGTTTCGCAGTCACAAACATATTGCATGTCAGGTTATTGACGATGTGACACGCAAGACAATCGTTTCGGCCAGCACGCGAGATTCCGATGTTGCGAAGTCCATTTCGTATGGTGGCAACAAGGATGCGGCGGTGGCAATTGGCAAGGCCGTGGCGGAGAAAGCGATCGCAGCTGGTGTTAAGCAGGTCCGCTTCGATCGTGGTGATTATCAATACCACGGTCGCGTTGCGGCTCTCGCCGATGCGGCTCGCGAAGCAGGCCTCAGTTTCTAGGACAATCAGCTTCTGAGACAAACAGATCCAACCGTACATCCCCAAAGGCTTCCCCAGGAGTTGTCAATCGTGGCGACGGAAAATACACATTCGCAGGACATCGAGCATACCATCAAAATTCGCCGATGTGCGGCCGTCGTAAAAGGCGGCCGGCGGTTTAGCTTCGCGGCGATGGTTGTTGTCGGCAACGGCAACGGTAGGGTCGGTTGGGGCTACGGAAAAGCCAATGAAGTTCCTCCCAGCGTCGAGAAAGCGAACAAACAGGCGTCTCGCGAACAGGTCGACATTGCCCTGGTGGATGGATCAATTCCACATACCGTGCACGGCCATTTCGGAGCTGGACGTGTGACCTTGGTTCCGGCTGGTCCTGGTACGGGGATCATCGCCGGTGCCGCGGTTCGCGCTGTCTGCGAAGCGGCTGGGATTCAGAATATCCTGACAAAGAGCACAGGCACCAATAATCCAATTACACTGGTCAAGGCAACATTCGATGCTCTGCAGAAGTTGCGCACCCGCCAGGATATCGAACGTTTGCGAGGAGTATCTTTGTAATGAACTTGCATGAAGTTCACCGTGGTATCACGAAATACAAGCGGCGCAAGCGGATCGGCCGTGGCACAGGTTCCGGGCATGGAAAGACTGCTAGCAAAGGTCACAAAGGGCAACGTTCGCGCCCCGGATTTTCTGCCTTGGCGATCTTTGAAGGCGGTGCCATGCCGCTGGTTCGCAGGATTCCGAAACGCGGATTCCACAATAAGCACGCCTTGATTGTTGCGGCTGTTAATGTGGGGGATCTGGAGGCGGTTTTTGACGCTGGCGATGAAATCACGTTGGAAGCCCTGAAGGAAAAGTCTCTTGCCAAACATCGCTTCGATATTCTAAAAATCTTGGGCGACGGTGAGCTGACCAAGAAGTTGAAGGTCTCAGCACATCGCTTTAGCAAGTCCGCCCGCGAGAAAATCGAAAAAGCTGGTGGCGAGGTAATCGTCATACCGGGACGGACTCCGGTTGAGGACAAGAAAAAGCAAAAGAAACTGGCTAAAGCCAGTTCTTAGCTGATCAAGGAAGATTTCAGCCGCCAGTCGTTTTACGATTCACCTGCAATCGTCTAGGACGGATCGGGATATGTGGGAAAAAATTCGCGTTGTCTTCACGATTCAAGAATTGCGCAAGAAGATCTTGCTCACGCTAGGTCTCTTGGGCATTTATCGCATCGGTTGGCACATTCCATTGCCGATCATCGACCAAGCGCAAATCGCCAAAGGGTCCGGCGCAGGGGGCGGTCTGGGGGATTTTGTTGATCGTGTGGCAGTCTTTGCGGCAAGTGATCTTCGTCAGGCGACGATCTTTGGCTTGGGAATCATGCCCTACATCTCAGCCTCGATTATCTTCCAACTACTCGGCAGTGTCTGGAAGCCGATCGAAGACCTGCGCAAAGAGGGTGAGACCGGTCGCAAGAAAATTAATGAGTATACGCGGTATCTGACCGTGGTACTCTGTACGATTCAGAGCTACTTCTACGTGAAGTTTTATCTTATGTCAGGGGAACCCGGGGAAGGGCTCGTTCATGCATCGTTCTTAAACGATGCTGGAGTATTGTCATTGGGTTGGCAGCTTACGGCCGTGCTGACGATGACTTGTGGCACGATCTTCCTCATGTGGCTGGGGGAACAGATTGATGAATTTGGAATTGGAAATGGAATCAGTTTGTTGATCATGGCCGGTATTCTGGCTCGAATGCCAGGCGCCCTGAAGGGTCTGATCGACAACGCCACTCCGGAGTTGGTTGGCTTGAGCCCATCAAGAGTCGGTGTCGAAACGCTCATTGTGTTGGCCGTGCTTTTTGTTTCGGTGGTGGCTAGTGTGGTGTTTATTACCTTGGGGCAGCGTCGGATTCCGACACAAAGCGCTAAGCATGTGCGAGGTCGTCGGGTGTATGGTGGTTCGCGCCAATTCCTACCCCTAAAAATCAACCAAGCCGGCGTCATGCCGATTATCTTTGCGAGCAGTCTGCTGATGTTACCTGGGATGTTGTTCAATGTGTTGGCGGGTTGGACATCGGGCACGACCCAAGATGTGATGATGTGGTTGGGTGGTGTGTTCAGTGGTCGGGGTGGGATTTCATTCTCGTACAATCTGTTTTACGTCGCGATGATTTACTTCTTCTGCTACTTTTGGACGGCGATTACGTTTAATCCGAAGGAGATGTCTGAGAACCTCAAGGACTATGGGACATTCATTCCAGGTTACCGTCCTGGCAAGAGAACCGCAGATTATTTGGAAAAGGTCATGGTGCGCATTACGTACGTAGGCGCTGGCTTCCTGGCGTTGGTGGCAATCGTGCCAACGATGATCTCAGGTTCGCTCGGGGTGAGCTTTGCGGTGGCGAGCTTTTATGGTGGAACTGGCTTGCTGATTGCCGTCAGCGTTGCCTTTGACTTGGTTCAGAAGATCGACAGCCATCTTGTCATGCGGAATTACCGAGGACTGTTGGAATCCTAGCGAGGTCATATCTCGGACCGATGCGAGCATCGCTCGGCTGCCGCGACCCGCACCCCGAGCAATCTGCGGTCGGTGCCCGTCGCTGAAAACCAGACTCATTTGTAGAGAAGAACCTGATACGAGTTCTCTAGCATTTCCACGTGAAATTCGTGACCCGCCGAACCGCCATGTATGTCGTATTGATTGGCCGACCGGGCGTAGGAAAAGGCACGCAGGCCCAACGGCTTGTGGACGAACTGGGACTCTCCCGGATTTCGACGGGTGAAATGCTGAGAGAGACGATTCGATCTGGCGGAGAGGAAAATCAGAAGATTGCCCAGTGCATCGACGGTGGCAATTTGGCGGCGGATGACATGATCATGAAACTCGTCGAGAATCGACTTGGCGAACCAGGATTTGAGAACAGTTGTCTGTTTGATGGCATTCCCCGCACCGTAGCTCAGGCGGAGGCACTTGACGAACTACTCAGGCGACGAAATACGAAGATTGACGTTGCTGTTGAGGTTTCCGCCGACGCCGACGAACTAGTGGCGCGGATCCTCGAACGGGCCAAGATTGAGAATCGGGCCGATGACAACCTGAAGGCGATTCGTCAAAGGATGGATGTTTACACGCGCAGCACCGAGCCGATCCTCGAGTACTACAGAGAACGCGGGGTGCTTCGATCCGTTGACGGTCTGGGGACACGCGACGAAGTGTTCGACAGAATAAGGAGTTGCATCGTAGTGCGCTGATTCTTGTCGTTCGCTGGGCAGAAATCTGCAATTTTCATGCCCATTTCCGGGCAAACGCGGGTC
>JASLRF010000580.1 GCA_030744095.1 Pirellulaceae bacterium
CTCGCATGGTCGCTTGTCCTGAACGGTACTATTTAGAAGAGGCCTCTGATCACTGATGGACCATGATAAACGAATCCAACCGGATTTGCACGTCCCTACCACTAGATAGCTTTTGGCCCGAATAGGTAGTCCTCGTGCGAGTCGACTCGACACAGTTCATCGAATAGGATGGCAAGTCGATTTACCCAGTTTACGGCGATCTTGCTGCCCGTCTTCTTCCTGGAAAGATGATGCGATCGGTAACTCAGACTGTTTTCGTGACTTGCGTGCTCTCTTGCTTTCAATCTGTGAGCAAGTTGTTACGGCATTGCGCGCCAAGATTCTGAAGAAAATGAAGCAAAATCGCGATCCTGTGTCGGCCCAAGTCGCTCCATAATAGACACGCTCGATTTGGTTGAAGGTCGGTTTCGCCAAGCGAACCGATCATGAATGCTTCGACCGCAACGTTTCCTCCATCCTCATAGTCATGCGTGACCGCTGCGTCGCGCCGCGCCGGTGAACCAGTTAACTGCAACTTCAGGGACTCTGCGACCAATGTTGTGGCTAGCCATGCCGGTCATGGCGGAGGAGTCGCTGACGCTGTTGGTCGGCTACACGGATTGGTGGCTGGCCAGCCACTACTTGGAGGGGACCGAGTACAAAGCCGCGATGGGATTGATGTCGTATGTGCTGTGGTTGCTCCCCAGCTTGTTTGCCGCGATCGCAATTGGTGCCACAGCACTGATTGCACGATCGGTCGGTGCCGGTGACACCCATACTGCAAGATGTATCACCAACCAGGCATTCACGGTGGGCGGCACGCTGGCCCTGTTGGCCATGTTGGGAACGTTATTCTTTGCCGACGACTTTGTCCGCTGGATGCAACTGGAACAGCGCGCGGCAGAGTTGGCCTTGCGCTACGTGTTGATCGTCATTCCGGGGATTCCGTTCATCATGATCGAACAGGTCGCGGCAGCTTCTTTGCGAGGTGCCGGCGACACGGTCAGCGGTTTCGTTGCGAAGTCGATTGTCAATGTAGTCAATATGACGCTCAGCCCAATGCTCATGTTAGGGCTCGGCCCGTTTCCTCGTCTTGGCTGGGAAGGGCTCGCAATCGGAACGGTCAGCGGTCATGTGATCGGTGGTGTGCTATTGTGCGGATTGCTGCTAGTTGGTCGTTCTGGATTGCGATTACGACTTGTTCAGATGAAACCCGACCTTGCCCTGATTCGTCGCATTCTGCGTATCGGTTTACCGGGCGGCGCGGATGTCCTGTCGATCTTGAGTTGCCACTTGGTTTACGTTTCCATCATCAATCGGATGGGGACTTTTGCCGCAGCCGCGCATGGCCTGGGCGTGCAGATCGAAGCGCTCGCCTATCTTCCGGCGTCGGCATTCCTGGTCGCCGCCACGACGATGACAGGCCAGTTTCTGGGAGCGAAACAGCCGCAGCGCGCAACCCGAAGCGTATACACCACCGTGATGGTAACCACAATATTCATGACGAGCGTGGCGCTGGTTTTCTATTTTGGTGGCGGGATGCTGACGACCTTCTTCACAGGTGATGCAAACGACCCGACCGGAATCGTCACAACGCGACTGCTGCGAATCGTGGCTTTCTCGACGCCCCCACTGGGCATCCTCATGGTGTTGACGGGCGCTTTGCGCGGTGCGGGTGACACACGGATGCCGCTGATGATCACGTTCGTCGGTTTGATTGGGATCCGAATTCCCCTGGCCTGCCTGTTTGGTTGGGGTGTGTTTTCCATATTGGGGCTGACGGTCGAAGGGTTCGCCTGGGGGCTGGCCGGGGCATGGTGGGCGATGCTGATCGATGTCGTCGTTCGGAGCGCCCTGATCAGTTGGCGGTTTCTTCAGGGTGGATGGAAGGAAATCGTCGTGTGATGGCGAAGAACCAAGGATGCGAGCGACGCGGATGATTGAGATCGATGGTTCCCACGGTGAAGGAGGCGGGCAGATTGTGCGGTCGTCGCTTGCGCTGTCGTTGGTGACGGGTAGGGCGGTCACGATCAATAACATTCGCGCGGGGCGGTCGAAGCCTGGATTGATGCGTCAGCATTTGACGGCCGTCAAGGCGGCTCGGAAGATTAGTGGTGCCAAGTTGGTTGGGGCCGAAATCGGCGCCACCAGGCTCACCATCAAACCAGGGAAAGTCGAGGCGGGCGAATATCGATTCAGCATCAGTACAGCTGGCAGCGCGACACTCGTTCTGCAGACGGTGCTGCCGGCCCTGATGATTGCCGAAGGCGAATCGTCGCTCACGTTGGAAGGTGGCACACACAACCCGTATGCTCCACCGTTCGACTTTCTCAAAAGTGCCTACTTGCCGTTGCTGGAGCGGATCGGTCCGGCGGTCGAAGCGACATTGCATCGGCCCGGATTCTATCCGGCGGGTGGTGGCGAATTCCATGTCAAGATTCGGCCGACGCGGCAACTGCAGTGGCTGAGTTTGTTGGAACGTGGCGAGCTGCTTGAACGGCGCGTGCAAGCGATTGTCGCCAACTTGCCAGCACACATTGCCGAGCGAGAGTGTGACGCGATCGCAGCCGAGACGAATTGGGATCGTTCGTGTTTTCAGACTACGTCTAGGCTGCGCCAAAGTTAGTATTGCTTGAGCTGGGCGATCGTTCGGGTTTTGTTTACGCTTTTCTATTCCGACAGGGCGATGCGACGCTGAGATTGTACGCTCGACGGAAGGTTGT
>JASLRF010000581.1 GCA_030744095.1 Pirellulaceae bacterium
GGGGCCCTGGTCTTCGCTTTCTGGCTGTATCGAGTTGGTCTGGGACGCTGTCTGCTGAAACAATTCGGACATTTCGGTTCCTTCCTTCATGTGAAACTCGGCAGGTGCTCGGCCAGCTCGTAATCTGGCCCATAGATAAAGACCCGCAGTGACGGAATCATTTGGCGGGAGTCAAGGGAATCACGGATGTCATTGCAATGCTTGCACTTACGGAGATCCGTGCAGGCTGCTCATTCGGCAGGCAAGTCTGCCCGATTTGAAGCAACGGCCTAGTTGCACAAAAAACAGGCAGTTGACTTTTTCACATTGACTAAAGTGTCTACTGGAATTAGCCGGAGCACCGGACTATAGAGAAGCTGGGTAAACGGAAAGCGACACGGGGCCGCGCGGTAGTAAAGGGTGTTAGCTGGCAGCACAACTTTCATCATCCGCAACAAATCTGTCTGTGTCACTTGGCCCCCATCGCCACCCAACAACATCGGTCGTGAGGCGAACCCAGTGCAACCGGTGTCTGTCTTCGATCGTACGGGGCACCTGATTATTCTTGACCCTCGGAGGTTGTGCAGCTCTTGAGTCGGCAACCAGTCCTGTGCGATTGGCAGGAGTCTTCGCAGACAACTTGCCCCGTGATGACCATATTCCTGGAGCCGAAATCCAGAGATTAGAATAGAATGGTACTGTTCGGAAATTCCACCCCACGGCAGGTCATAGGTGCACGAAATAGAACGAAGTCAGAGTTTAACCAGCGAACGGGCCATCCTGATACGCGTCATCCTTCCCGATCAAACGGTTGAGGATGATCCTTTAGAAGAATTGCGAGGGTTGGCGACGACGGCGCAGGCCGAAGTTGTGATGGGGGTTACTCAGAGGCGCAGTCGGCCTGATGTCCGCACCTATGTCGGCAAGGGAAAACTGGAAGAGCTGGCGTTGCAGGTCGATGCCCACGAGGTGGACGTTGTCATCTTCGATAACGACCTCAGCCCAGCGCAGACCAGTAACCTGGAGAAGACGTTGGAGATCAAAGTCCTTGATCGCACCGAGCTGATTTTGGACATTTTCGCCACGCACGCGCAGACCTACGAGTCACGGTTGGCCGTTGAACTGGCGCAGCTCGAGTATTCACTGCCGAGGCTCAAACGGATGTGGACTCACCTCTCGCGTCTGAAGATGGGGATCGGCATGCGTGGGCCCGGCGAAAAGCAATTGGAGGTTGACCGCCGTTTGGTCGAGAAACGGATTCATGACTTGCGTTCTGAATTAAAGTCCGTTGAAAAGCGGCGCGAGCGACAAGTCGCTTCGCGCAGCTCGAATATGACCGTATCGCTGGTCGGATACACCAATGCGGGAAAGAGCACGCTGATGAATGCGTTGACCGACGCAGGCGTCGAAGCAGCCGATAAGCTCTTCGCGACCTTGGATACGCGCACGCGCCGCTGGCAGTTGCCGCATTGGGGGCCAGTCTTGTTGAGCGATACTGTCGGGTTCATTCGCGATCTACCTCACCGACTGGTTGCCAGTTTCAAGGCCACATTAGAAGAGTCACGGCAGGCTGACTTGTTGATTCATGTGGCCGACGCAAGCAATCCTGCGGTACTGGATCAGATCAGTGCCGTGTCTCATGTGCTCGAGGATCTAGGCATCGACGAAAAGGACGCCTTGCTGGTCTTGAACAAGACCGACCGGCTGCCGTCGGAAGCACTGTTGCAGAAAATCCTCGCACGGTATCCTAACGCGATTCCAATCAGCGCCGCCACACGTCAAGGTCTTGACAAGTTCGCCTTGGCGGTCAGCGATGCGCTAAGCAAGACCTTTCGTGACTTGGATATCGAAACGGGAGTCGACAACGGCAAGTTGATGGCGTATGTGGCTGCTCATGGCGAGATTCTGTCGCGGCGATATAACGAGGCGCGGGTGGTGATTCACTGTCGCATGCCTGAGAAATTCTTAGGCCGAATTAACGAGCAAGGTACCGGCGTTCGACCGCACACGGCGCCGGCGCTGGATGGCGACTCGGATCGCGTCCCTGGCAGCGATTCCAGCGACACTGCGCTGCCCCCGGTGGAAGACGTTGCGTAGCTCATGGCCAAACGCAACCTTGGTACCGCGCGGGCCGTTGTGACGGGTGCTTCGAGCGGTATTGGACGTGAGACGGCGCTCGAGTTGGCCCGTCATGGTACACGCCTGGTATTGACCGCGCGGCGCGCGGAGAGGCTCGCCGAACTCAAAGCCGAAGTGGGGGCTCTGGGGAGTACAGCGGTCATCGTACCAGGTGACATCACAGACGGCGCCGTGCGTCAACAAGTATTGGAGCACGCGGTAACGGAATTCGGTGGCCTGGATATCTTGGTGAACAACGCAGGCATTGGTGCGATCGGTCCATTTGTGGCGGCGGACGTCGAGCGATTGCGGCGTGTCATGGAGGTTAACTTCTTTGCCCTGGTGGAAATGACACGAAAGGCGATGCCGTTACTCCAGCAAGGCGACCGGCCGATGATCGTCAACATCAGTTCCGTGTTGGGTCACCGCGCCGTTCCCAACAAGAGTGAGTATTGCGCGAGCAAGTTCGCCGTACATGGATTTAGCGACGCGCTTCGAGCCGAACTGGTCTCGCAGGGAATCGATGTGTTACTGGTTAGCCCCAGTACAACCGCTAGCGAATTCTTTGATCAAGTGATTGACAAAGATGCCGACCTGCCGGCGATGGCGGCAAGTGCTATGTCACCACGCGATGTGGCGCGCAAAGCTGTCAAGGCGATTCGCAGTGGCAAGCACGAGGTTATTCTATCGCCAGGCGGAAAACTGCTCGTCTGGATTGATCGGCTTTGTCCAACGCTGGCCAATCGGCTGGTCGCTCGTTTCGGGTGAGCAACGCTCTGTTTCTGCAATCCGACTCTCACCACGAAGTCGCCTTGTCTGCAACTCTCAGGGAGACTCGCCTACGCGGTCGGTCCACCGAGTTTTCCATTTACGGCCGCCTGGCCCAGGTTGGTTGGATGCGCGAAACGTGGTATCAACGCACCATCAAAAACGGAGTCTCCTAACCATGCGCCCTCGACGTGGCCATTCCCTGCTAACTCGTCTCGCCGCTGCGGCGACGATGGTGATGATGTTGTCTGGATGCCAGCGCGATGACTCGGTGGAGTCTTTTCCGAGCCGTCCCATCAAACTGATTGTGCCATTTTCCCCTGGTGGCGGAACGGACACGTTTGCCCGTGTCATGAAGAAGGCCATCGAAGACAACGAGCTTTTGCCACAGCCGATCGTGATCATCAATCTTGATGGTGCCGGCGCGACCATAGGAAGTCGTCGAGTAAAAAATGCACGGCCCGATGGTTACACGATCTTGTTACTTCACGAGGCGATCGTCACGGCGAAATATTCGGGGAATGCTCCCTATGGCCCGGAAGCCTTCGAGCCGATTGCCGGGACTGGACGAATGGGGCTGGTATTTGCCGTTGCTGAGGATTCGAAATACCAAACTCTGACGGATCTGGTCGAGGCTGCGCGGCAGCAACCAGACACGCTGGTGTTCGCGGCGAATCTTGGTGCCCCGGTTCACTTTGTTGGCCTGATGTTGGAGCAACAGTGCCCTGGTGCAACCTTTCGGTTTACCCAGACCGGCGGTGGAACCAAACGCTTACATGCGCTGAAGGGTGGACACGCGCAGGTCTCGGCGTTTTCCCTCGAAGAATACTCGCGATTCAAGTCCGTCGGTCTTCGCGCGATTGCGTATTGCGACCCAGAGCGGCATCCGGCGATCCCGGAAGTGCCCACTAGTCACGAACAGGGGATTGCCGTGACGCACATCAACATGCAGTTTTGGTGGGCTCCGAAGAACACACCGCAATCACGTGTGGAATACTTGGGTGACGTATTGGAAAAAGCCATGCAGACTGATTCCGTCCAACAGCGCATGGCCCAGATTCAGTCCGATCCCGTCGTCGTACGAGGCGCCGCGATGCTAGAGGCAGTCGAAGAGCGGCGAGCGGCGATTTCCAGCGTTGATCTGCGAAAGACCCAGGCCTTGCCCAACGTGCCCGCTTTCGTGATTCCGCTGGTCGTCGTGATGAGCGTTGTGGTGTTCTTGAAGTCACGCCATCAACTGCCTTCACCCGCTGAGGAAGTTCCAGCCGCTCGCAACGATCTCGCCAGCTGGTGTTTGCTGGCGACTGTTGCATATCTGGTCGTTCTTTCGTCGAGCTTCGTGGATTTTCGGTTTGTGACGTTTGTCTATGTGCTGACGGTCGGGGGCGTGCTCACTGGCTGGCGTCCTCGGCGATTGGCTGCATTGACCGCGGTAGCAGCCGTCATGTCGCTTGGCGTGCATTTCCTGTTCACCCATGTTTTCGATTTAGTGCTTCCGTGACTGACACGAGCAACGCTGCCTGGCGCAAGGAACGGTGATGGACGGTTTGCTGACGACACTTCAGAATCTGCTGCCGGCACTGCAGAATCTGGCGACTCCCTGGCCCTGCTTCCTCATGGTGCTGGGCGTTTCGTTGGGGATTATTGTGGGCGCGATTCCCGGGCTCACCGGGGCTATGTTGATTGCGCTGACGTTGCCGCTCACCTTTTCAATG